>NZ_JAZQPU010000056.1:0-14275 GCF_045628745.1 Pedobacter sp. | reverse complement strand
GGGTCTGTCTCCAGAATAATCTTAATCAGCTCCACATGGAAATCAAAAGGACGGTCAAAGTTGTAGATGTAATAAAACTTCTGATGAGGATCTTCAATCAGGCTGCTCAACTTTACATTTTCCATTAAATTAACACCCCTGTCAATTTTTCGCTGATTAGGCAGGTAGGCAATTTCATCCCCTTTAATCCAATGATCAGTACTTACATAAAAAGAGGAGGACTTTTCCGCATCATAACCTGTAGACCGGTGAATTGCTTTGTGTAAATCCTCAAATTTTTGTGTAGACTTGATGTCGATTTCTCTAACCACTTCGTCGAAATCTTCGAAACTTACTTTAAATCTATAAATTGCCATTTGAGCCTTTATTTCTTTTAGTTATTAACAATATGGATTGGTTATATGCTTTTTTGAACAGGGCTTAGGCCATATTCTTTTGCTTTCTTTAACATAAATTGTACCGCTTCCTCGTAAGAATTGGTAATTTCTCCTTCTAGGATGGCCTCGCGAATTGCATTCTTTAATAAACCAACTTCCTTACCTGCGGCAAGGCCGAACATCATCATGATGTCGTTGCCAGAAATAGGGGGTTGCCAGTTCCTCACTTTATCACGTTCCTCAACGTCTTTAAGTTTCTGTTTGACCAGCTCAAAGTTGTTGCGGTATTTTTTTACCTTATATTCATTTTTAGTGGTCACATCAGCATTGCACAACAACATTAAACTTTCAATGTCATCACCAGCATCAAAAAGTAATCGTCTTACGGCAGAGTCAGTGACCACTTCCTGTGCCAAAACAATTGGCCGTAAATGCAGCTGCACTAATTTCTGCACATATTTCATCTTTTCATTCAATGGCAGTTTCAGCTGTGCAAAGATTTGAGGGACCATCCTTGCGCCTTTATCCTCATGACCATGAAAAGTCCAGCCATGTCCTTCCTCAAAACGTTTGGTTGCTGGTTTTGCAATATCGTGTAAAATTGCGGCCCAGCGTAACCATAAATCATTTGTATTCAAAGATATATTATCCAGCACCTGCAGCGTATGGTAAAAATTATCTTTATGCCCTTTTCCGTTAATAATTTCCACACCATAAAGGTTGGCCATTGCCGGAAAAATTAACTTTAACAAGCCTGTATCGAATAGGTATTTAAAACCAATGGATGGTACGGGCGAAAGAATTATTTTATTCAGCTCATCGGTAATGCGTTCTTTAGAAAGAATCGCTACCCTGTCTTTTTGTTTGGTAATGGCCGCTAAGGCAGCTTCATCAATATTGAAATTTAATTGCGAAGCAAAACGGATGGCACGCATCATGCGCAAAGGATCATCAGAAAAGGTAATTTCCGGATTCAGCGGCGTTTTGATCAACTGCTGCTGCAAATCTGCCACACCATCAAAAGGGTCTACTAAAGCACCATAATTAGCCTTATTTAAAGAGATAGCCAAGGCGTTGATGGTGAAATCCCTTCTCAGCTGGTCATCTTCAATGGAGCCATTTTCAACAATAGGTTTCCTGGAGTCTGCACGGTAGGATTCTTTTCTGGCGCCAACAAATTCTAATTCAAGATCCTGATACTTTAACATAGCGGTTCCGAAATTTTTGAACACAGCAACCTTTGTTTTGAGCTGTTTACCTGCTAATTCAGCAAATTCTATTCCATTCCCCAGCACTACAATATCGATATCTTTTGACGGTCGATGCAGGAAAATATCACGTACATAACCTCCAATTACATAAGCTTCGATATTATTATGACTGGCAATATCAGCAAGCACCTTGAAAACCGGATGTTTTAAGTGTTTTTCCATAGTTTTGATCCACAGCAAAAGGCAAGGGTGCCAGCGCAGTTTTTATTTTTGCAAAAGTACTAAAAGTTACCTTCTAATAAAGGAAAATTGCCCACTGGGGCCTAATTTCATTATTGTAGATGATTTTTTAGGGGTAGTGAGTTCCTGCTCCCAATCTACCACATAGTCTACTGCCGCAATAATTTCTGGGTCAATTTCATCAAAGAATGCCGGGGTAGGCTTTCCGGAAATATTTGCAGATGTGGAGGTTATTGGCTTTCTAAACTTTTGCAAGAGCTGTTGACAGAAGTCATGCTTTACCACCCTGATGCCTACAGTACCATCGCTGTTGATTACATTTTTCGCGAGGTTTTTTGCCCCTGAAAATATAATTGTCAAAGGATTTTCTGCATATTCAATCAGCTCATAAGCAACATCAGGAATTTCCGTTACATAACTCTGTAGTTTTGTGTCAGCATCTAAAAGTACAATAAAGCTTTTATCATCCGTACGGCCTTTAATGGCATTTATTTTAGCTGCTGCAGCCTCATTAGTGGCATCACAGCCCAATCCCCATACCGTATCTGTAGGGTACAGGATAACTCCACCCTCTCTCAATACAGTAATGGCCTTATCTATTTCTGTTTTTAACATGATGCAAATTTACCATTTAACGTGTTCAAATAACAGTCCATCATTTTCTTTGCCAATAATTGATCATCGAACTGCTGTACATATTTCAACCCTTCTGCTTTCATGTGCTGCTGCAAGGCAGGATCAGCTAGAACTTTATTCACCTGAAACGTCAAAGCTTCAGCATTATCAGGGGCAATGTAAATACTCGCTGCACCGCCTGCTTCTTCCAAACAGGAGCCTGTTGCAGCAATAACTGGCACATTTCCATATAAGGCTTCAATAATGGGGATTCCAAATCCTTCATACAAAGATGGATATACAAATAAGGATGACAGCTGGTAAATGACAGGTAAATCCTGAAAGGGAATGTTTTCCAGGAAAATCACCCTGTCTTCGAGCTTCAAATGCGCTATTTCTGCTTTTACCAATTTGGCATAGGCCTTTTGCTTACCCACCACAACCAATTTATAGGTTGCATCAATATGGGGTAAAGCCTTAATCAGGAGTAGCAGATTTTTACGGGGCTCAATGGTACCCACATTCAAAATATATTTTGCAGGCAGGTCGTATTGCGCTAATACTTTTTCTCTAATGTCTTGCGGATAGATTTTTTTGAAAGACTCGTCGCAACTTTGATAAATTACTTCTATTTTGTCAGCAGGTACACCATAAAATTCTATAATATCTTTTTTGCTGCGCTCACTAATGGCCACAATGCGGTCGCTATTCTTACAGGCATACTCACTTTTGCGGTTATAGATATATCGATCTACAGCATTATAATATTCCGGAAAACGCAAATAAATGAGGTCGTGAATGGTGACCACAGATTTGATTTTTAAAGGTGCTAAGCCAACTGGAATCTCCTGGCTCAGTCCATGAAACAGGTCAATATGATCCTGTACAAGTTGCTTTTTAATACCGAAACTACGCCACATCAATTTGATGGAATTGCGTAAAGGTAATTTTAAGTTTAGTGGTAAAGACTTAAAAAAGCCCGTAATGCGCGGGCTTTTTGATACTTTAGGGGTATAAACAAAATATTGGTTTTGATCGAAAAGCTGCACCAGTTGTGCAAGCAGCGAGCGACTGTAATTACCTAAGCCGGTAAGGTTGTTGGCCGCTCTTTTTCCATCAAAACCAATATTCATTAGACTGCTACGTTATTATCTCTCAAAGCTTCGTTTAAGGAAGTCTTTTTATCTGTAGATTCTTTACGCATTCCGATGATCAAGGCACATGGCACCTGGAAATCTCCGGCAGGGAAAGTTTTTGTATAACTTCCTGGTATTACTACGGAACGCGCAGGAACGATACCTTTGTATTCTACTGGGGTAGGTCCACTTACATCAATAATTTTTGTTGATGCAGTAAGGACAACATTAGCACCTAATACAGCTTCACGTTCTACACGTACGCCTTCCACAACAATAGCTCTTGAACCAATAAAACAGTTATCTTCAATAATTACCGGTGCAGCCTGGATCGGTTCTAACACACCACCAATACCAACACCACCACTTAAGTGGACATTTTTACCAATTTGTGCACATGAACCTACAGTTGCCCAGGTATCAACCATGGTACCTTCGTCAACATAAGCACCAATATTAACATAAGAAGGCATTAAAATAACCCCTTTAGCTAAATAAGCACCATATCTTGCTACTGCATTAGGCACAACACGCACACCAATTTCTTTGTAATTGGTTTTCAATTTCATTTTATCATGGTAAACGAAAGGTCCTACGGTAATTTCTTTCATTTCTCTGATTGGGAAATAAAGGATTACTGCTTTTTTTACCCATTCATTTATAGCCCATGAATTTAAAATTGGTTCAGCAACTCTAAGTTCACCAGTATCTAACTGCATGATCACGGTTTCAATGGCTTCGTAGTATTGTGAATATTCTAACAAAGTTCTGTCTTCCCAAGCGGCTTCAACCAACTTTTTTAATTCTGCTATCATATGTTTATTTCTAATTTTTCACAAAATAAATGAAATTTATGTATTGAGCGGTGTTTTCTTATGTATTTTTGTTTTTTTATGGCAGAAGCAGAAAAACTTAGGATAGATAAATATTTATGGGCTATACGGCTGTTTAAAACCAGAACATTAGCTACCGAAGCCTGTAAGGCTGGTCGGGTTAAAATGAATGGGCAGAATATTAAGCCTTCGGCCATTGTAAAACCTGGCGATATCTACCAGGTTTCCAAGGGCATCGAGAAGAAATTAATCGAGGTCGTAGAACTTTTATACAATAGGGTGGAAGCTAAAATTGCTGTAACCAAGTATAAGGATATCACCCCTTTAGAAGAAACGCATGCGTTTAAATCTATGTTCCATGCCCCAGTGCTCAAAAGAGACCGTGGCGCCGGCAGACCTACTAAAAGAGACAGACGTGAGATTGACGACCTGACAGATAATCTTTTTGAAGAAGATAAATAAGAGATTTAGTAATCAGTTTTCATTGGCGACTGCGACCACAGGGTAAATGCCTGTTGTGCTTCATCTCTCATCAGTTGGATGACCGGTAAGCTTCTTTCTGCCATGGGTTTTTCTAGTTCTTCATAAATGAATTGGTCGTCAAAACCGATGTTGGCCGCATCATTCTTCGTGTTGGCATAATAAACGGTGGCCATGCGCGACCAGTAAATGGCGCTCAGGCACATCGGACAAGGTTCACAACTGGTGTAAATTACACATCCTGTTAAATCAAAATTATTCAGTTTGGTGCAGGCCAGTCTGATGGCTGATATTTCAGCATGTGCTGTAGGGTCATTTGTTGCTGTTACACAGTTACCACTCTGAGCAATAATTTCGCCATCCTTTACCACAACGGCACCAAAGGGGCCACCGATGCTTTCTAATACGTTTTTCTCCGCTAATTCAATAGCGATGCGCATAAACTTTTCGTGTACTTGTGTATCGTTTTCCATTTCTAACATCAAAAATAAGGTACAAAAAAAATGCCCCGAAAATCAGGGCATCTCCTATTCGTTAATTTGAATTATTTTTTGTCTGCTTTGTAAGCGTCATTTAAGCCTACAATCACTTCACTTGTAATATCTAAAGATTCGTCAGCAAAAAGAATAGCACTGTTTCCTTTTGAATAAGTAAGCACCATTTTAAAACCTTTTTTCTTAGCGTAATCTTTTAAGTAATCAGCTACTTTATCATACAATTTTTCTTGTTCTGTAGCCTGGTCACGTTGTAAAGCTGAACCTGCATTTTGTTGGTAAGCCTGTAATTCTTGTTGTTTACGTGCTAACCTTTGCTCAGTAGAGGCTCTTTGGTCAGCAGGCATTGTATTTTGTGCTTGTTGGTATTCTGTAACTTCTCTTTGGAAAGCCTGAGTTTTAGCACCCATATCTGCTTGAGCAGATTTAGATTTTGCTTCCATTTTAGCTTGTAAGTCTTTAAAGTACTGGTATTTAGTTAATAAAGAGTCAGAGTTAACATACACAATTTGTTCCTTAGTAGATACAGCAGCCGTTTCCGTTTTTGTAGTCGTAGTAGCAGGAGTCTCTTTATTCTGACATGAAGCCATAACAGATACTATAGCAACTGCGGTAGCGATGCCGCTTAATTTTAGTGTCGAGATTTTCATTATTTTATATATTAAATTTTTAAGGGTGATGAATGATCATGAGCTTATTATTGAACAGCATCATGACGTTTTCATTGCGTATTTATTATTTTTTAAAGTTTGATAGCTTACATAAAGGCAGCAGCCTTTTAAAGTTATAAATATAAACGACAGTCGTTAAATTTTAGCAAATATAAAATTTCAAATTTAGTATCCTAAAAAAGAGTGATTTTTACATGTATTTATGCTGTTTTTAGGTCAAATAGTTATCCACATGTGCGGTGGTTTGCGCTTAATTCGTTAATTTTGGATTTAATTTTTTAATGATAAATATGAGCGAAGAACAAGATTCAAAGTCAAATTATTCGGCAGATAATATACAGGTGTTGGAAGGATTAGAAGCGGTTCGTAAACGCCCTTCCATGTATATTGGTGATACAGGTGCCAAAGGCTTACACCATTTGGTATATGAGGTTGTTGATAATTCGATTGATGAAGCATTAGCCGGACACGCGGATACGATCCAGGTAAATATTTTAAAAGACAATTCCATTCGCGTGGAAGATAATGGTCGTGGTATTCCAACAGGCATCACGACTAAAGAGAAAATCTCAGCACTGGAAATTGTAATGACTGTATTACATGCCGGTGGTAAATTCGATAAGGATACGTATAAAGTTTCTGGTGGTCTACACGGTGTAGGGGTAAGTTGCGTTAACGCACTTTCCACTCATTTAAAAGCTGAAGTCCACCGCGAAGGTAAAATATGGGTACAAGAATATAACATTGGTAAGCCATTATATGACGTAAAGTCTATTGGTGAAACTGATAAAAGAGGTACCATTATTACCTTTACCCCAGATGATACCATCTTTACACAAACTACGGAATATCGTTATGATACTTTGGCAGCACGTTTAAGAGAGCTTGCTTATTTAAATAAAGGCATTAAGCTTACCCTAACAGATGAAAGAGAAGTTGATGACAACGGTGACTATACTACTGAACTTTTCCACTCTGAAGGTGGATTAAAAGAATTTGTTCAATTTTTAGATGGCAACCGTCCATCTTTAATTGAAGAACCTATTTACGTAGAGGGAATTAAAAATGGTATTCCTGTAGAACTGGCTTTGCAATACAACGACAGCTATTCTGAGAATGTCCATTCTTACGTTAACAACATCAACACCCATGAGGGGGGTACACATATTGCCGGTTTCAGAAGAGGCTTAACGCGTACTTTAAAAAGTTATGCGGATAAGTCTGGTTTGTTAAAGAACATGAAGGTTGAAATCACGGGTGATGATTTCAGGGAAGGTCTTACGGCTGTAATTTCTGTTAAGGTACAGGAGCCTCAGTTTGAAGGACAGACGAAAACCAAATTAGGAAACTCTGAAGTAATGGGTGCGGTAGATATTGCCGTTGGTGAAGCCTTGAATAACTACCTTGAAGAAAATCCAAGGGAAGCAAAGCTGATCATCAATAAGGTTATTATTGCAGCAACAGCCCGTGCAGCAGCGCGTAAAGCACGCGAAATGGTGCAACGTAAAAGTGTAATGGGGGGCTCTGGTTTACCAGGTAAGCTTGCCGATTGTTCTGACAGTGATCCTGAAAAATGCGAAATCTACCTTGTCGAGGGAGATTCAGCGGGTGGTACGGCAAAACAAGGCCGTGACCGTAATTTCCAGGCTATCCTTCCCCTGAAAGGTAAAATCCTGAATGTGGAAAAAGCCATGGAACATAAGATCTATGAAAATGATGAGATCAAGAACATGTTTACTGCTTTGGGTGTCAGCATTGGTACACCTGAAGATGATAAAGCTTTAAACCTCACTAAACTTCGTTACCACAAAATCGTGATCATGACGGATGCGGATATCGATGGTTCTCACATTACAACCTTAATTTTAACGTTCTTCTTCCGTTACATGAAAGCTTTAATAGAAGCCGGTTACGTTTATATTGCTGCACCGCCTTTGTATTTGGTGAAAAAAGGTAAAGAGCAGGAATATTGCTGGAATGACCAGCAGCGTGACATTGCCGTGCAACGTTTAAAAGGTGCAGGTAAAGAAGAAAGCGTACACATTCAGCGTTATAAGGGTCTTGGTGAGATGAATGCGGAGCAATTATGGGATACTACTTTGAATCCTGCTAACCGTACTTTATTACAGGCAACCATTGAGAATGCTGTGGAATGCGACCGTACCTTCTCCATGTTAATGGGTGATGAGGTTGCACCTAGACGTGATTTCATTGAGAAAAATGCAAAATATGCTAAGATTGATGCTTAATTAAGCTTCTATCAATATAAAAGGCTTGATCATTATGACAGATGATCAAGCCTTTTTTTATACAGCTGAATTTTTATTTGTACAGCTTTAATCGTAATTTCTTGTAATTGAGCACAGCATGGTATTTCAACAGGATGTCTCCACCCAGAATAGCAACAATGGCAGGGTGACCTAACTGCTGGTAAGTCTCATTCACACTTTGCAGGTCTAGACCCACCGCCGTATATTTCTTTAACTTTAAGCCGCCGATCTTGATCAGGGGTAAAGTAGCCAATACTGCATTTGAAGTGCTAAATAGGGTAGTGGCCTGGTGGTCTTCCACATGTGGATCTTCATGGAGTACGATTTCATCACGATGTTCCTCAATCAATGCTTTATCAAATACCGTTCTTGAAGCCCCTGTATCTACAACCGCAAGTTTGATCTCTCCAAAAACAACAATTTCCACCAAAAGGTGGAAACCGTCGTCTTGTAAATTCAGTAGCCTTAGCGGAACAGTAATTTTGTTCATGGCTATTAGATCAGTTGCATTTCTGCCAGCACATTATTCATGCTTCTAACAGCATCGGCACTTTTGTTAAATGCAGCCTGCTCATCTTCTGTCAATTTATAGTCTATAATAGATTCCCATCCATTTTTACCCACAATTACAGGCACGCCTAAACAGATGTCAGTTTGTCCGTATTCGCCCTCTAAGGCAACGCAGCAAGTAAACAATTTCTTTTCATCACGCACAATACTTTCCACCAATGCCGCACCTGCAGCACCTGGAGCATACCATGCCGAAGTGCCTAATAAACCTGTTAATGTTGCCCCGCCAACCATGGTATCAGCAGCAACCTTATCTAAAGTAGCTTTGTCTAATAACTCACTTACCGGTAAACTTTGGTAAGTAGCGTAGCGTGTTAAAGGAATCATAGTAGTATCACCGTGACCACCAATTACAAAGCCTTGCAGGTCATTTGAATTGCAGTTTAAAGCAACACTTAAATAATATTTAAAACGTGAACTGTCTAACGTTCCACCCATGCCGATGATTCTGTTTTTAGGCAGACCCAAAGATTTTAAGGCAAGGTAAGTCATGGTATCCATTGGGTTGCTGATTACGATAATGATCGCCTTTGGAGAGTATTTTAAAATATTCTCTGCCACACCTTTTACAATGCCTGCGTTTATGCCAATCAGCTCTTCCCTGGTCATCCCCGGTTTTCGAGGTAAACCCGATGTAATCACTGCCACGGCAGATCCTGCTGTTTTGCTGTAATCGTTGGTCACTCCCGTAACTTTGGTGTCAAAGCCCAAAAGTGCCGCCGTTTGCATCATATCAATGGCTTTACCTTCAGCAAAACCTTCTTTTATATCTAATAAAACTAGTTCTTGTGCTAATTCTTTTCTTGCGATATTATCAGCACAAGTAGCGCCTACGGCACCAGCCCCTACAACAGTTATTTTCATAGTTTTCTAATTTTTACTTTAATTGTTATAAAGCTATCATCAGCTGGGTTTCGCTTTTTCAAAGCGGCAAGCTGATAATGGTTTCATAAAAAGGTTTCATCCTTTAAAGGTGCAAATTTAATTATTTAATGCATCATGCAACCCTTTTCATTTATGACAAGGTATAAAATTAGGCCTTCATAAAAAATGCTTTTTAAAACTTTATGTTTCGTTACGGGTTTTATGATAAAGAATTTACATTTGCTTCATCGTAAATTAATGGACCCGATCATGGATAATATGCCTGTAGAAAAAGTTGACGTGCTATCCTATGCTGGAAAGTGGTATTCGCTTTATTCAATACCAACCTTTATGGATACCCATTGGCGACAAACCACCATGACCCATGTTATTCACCCTGATGGCTACTATGCGGTCTTTACCACTTACAAAGTTGTAGGAGAAGACAAGCAGAAATACATGCGCTCCAAGCTCTTTACCGTTCGCGGTACAGGCAATGCAGAATATAAAGCACAAATGGTTTGGCCTTTCAAATTTAATTATTGGATCATCGAACTCCCTGAAGATTACTCTTATGTAGTTGTAGGTCATCCCGAACATAAATGTCTTTTCATCATGGCCCGCAAACCATTTTTACCCAAGGATGTGCTAGATGAAATTATTAGTCGCTGTAAAGCAAAAGGTTATGATACCAGCAAGCTAGTTAGTCAGGAACACAAGCCACAAACAAGAGATAAAGCTTCCGTACATTAACAAATTCTACCCCTTAGGCTGCGAAAAAAATCCGTAATTTTGCTGCCGATATGTATTTGATTTTTGACACCGAGACCACTGGTTTACCAGGTAATTATAATGCGCCCATTACCAATACGGCTAACTGGCCGCGCTGTATACAAATTGCCTGGCAACTGCACGACGAATATGGAAAACTGATTGAACATCAGGACTTTCTTGTTCGCCCGGATGGTTTTAATATCCCCTATGATGCCGAGCGTATCCACGGTATTTCTACAGAACTTGCTGAAGAACAAGGTATAGCCCTTGAAGAGGCTTTGGCAAAGTTCAATATGGCACTGTCGAAAGCACAGTTTTTAGTAGGACAAAACGTAGGATTCGATGTCAATATCATGGGCTGTGAATTCTATCGCCTGGGCATAGAAAACCGCCTTGCCGAAATGCCAGTGCTTGATACCTGTACTGAAGTAACCGCTGAATTATTGAAACTGCCGGGAGGCCGTGGTGGTAAATTTAAATTGCCCAACCTCACCGAGCTGCACCAGTATCTATTTGGTGAACCTTTTTCTGAGGCCCACAATGCTACTGCCGATGTGGAAGCTACTACCCGTTGTTTCCTTCAATTAGTGAAAATGGACGGCTATAAGCCAGAACAATTGCAACGCGGACAAGAATACCTGCAGGCATTCAAACAAGCCAATCCCGGTGTTATTCAGAAAGCCGGTATCCACCACGTCAACCTTAAACAGGCCTCACAGTCCATTAGAGAAAGACTACAAAAAACTGCCGGTGGAGGCATTTCCAAACAAACGTTAAAAGAAAATAAACAAGAGTTACAGGATGCCACCTTTGTGCACCTGCATAACCATACGCAGTTTTCTGTACTGCAGTCTACCATTAACATTCCTGCGCTGATTAAAGCTGCCGCGGCCGATAAAATGCCTGCTGTAGCCATGACAGATCATGCCAATATGATGGGGGCCTTCCATTTTGTAAGTCAGGTGCTGAACCATAATAAAAGTGCGGAGGCTAAAAATCAACAGGCTATTGAAAAAGGTGAAGAGCCTGTGGATGTGATGATCAAACCTATTGTAGGTTGTGAGTTTTTTGTCTGTGAAAACCACCTTGATAAAAGTCGCAAGGATAATGGCTTCCAGATCGTTTTGATGGCTAAAAGCAAAAAAGGCTACCATAACCTGGCAAAAATGTCTTCCATTGCCTATACCAAAGGCTTTTATTATGTGCCACGGATAGACAGGGACGTGATAGAGCAATACAAAGAAGACATTATTGTGCTATCGGGTAACCTTTATGGTGAAGTTTCCAGCAAGCTGCTCAACGTTGGTGAAAACCAGGCCGAAGAAGCTTTGTTGTGGTGGAAAGAGAAATTCGGTCCTGATTTTTATGTGGAGGTGATGCGCCACAACCAGGAAGACGAGAATATTGTCAACAAAACTTTAATTACGCTGGCCAATAAACACAATGTTAAAATTGTGGCCACTAATAATACCTATTACATCAATAAAAAAGATGCCAATGCGCATGATATTTTATTATGTGTAAAAGATGGGGAAAAACAAGCCACACCAATTGGTCGTGGTCGTGGTTTCCGCTATGGTCTACCAAACCAGGAATATTATTTTAAATCTGGTGAAGAAATGAAAGCGCTCTTTGCAGATCTGCCAGAAGCTATTGTCAACATCCAGGAGATCGTTGATAAGATAGAGATTTACAAGTTAGCCAGAGAGGTATTATTACCTAAATTTGGTATCCCAGAAGAGTTTTTAGTAGCCGAAGATGAAGCCGATGGTGGCAAACGCGGGGAGAATAAATACTTGCGTCACCTGGCTTATGAAGGGGCTAAAAAACGCTATGGCGAAATTACACCAGCCATAGACGAGCGGATGGACTTTGAGCTGAAGACCATTGAAAAAACCGGTTATCCTGGTTACTTCTTAATTGTGCAGGATTTTATTGCCGAAGCACGCAAGCTTGATGTTTCTGTAGGCCCGGGCAGGGGTTCTGCTGCAGGTTCTGCAGTAGCCTATTGTCTTGGCATTACCAATATTGACCCTATAAAGTACGATTTACTATTTGAGCGTTTCCTAAACCCCGACAGGGTATCCATGCCTGATATCGATATCGATTTTGATGATGAAGGCAGGGGCAGGGTAATGGATTACGTGATCAACAAATATGGCTCCAATCAGGTGGCTCAGATCATCACCTATGGTACCATGGCTGCCAAGTCTTCAATTAAAGATACAGCAAGGGTGTTGGATTTACCGCTTTTTGAAGCCAACAGGATAGCCAAGCTGATTCCCAATATGAAACTCGCCAAGATTTTCAATCTTGATGAAAAATCATTGAAGGATGGCCTCCGTCCAGATGAATATGAACGCGTGGTAGAGTTAAAGGGCATTGCCAATGCAAAGGACCTCAGTGCGGAGACCATTTCGCAGGCGCAGATTCTGGAGGGATCTTTAAGAAATACAGGTATCCATGCCTGTGGGGTCATCATCACCCCAGATGACATTACTAACTTTGTGCCTGTTGCTACGGCAAAGGACTCTGATCTCTACGTTACCCAGTTTGACAACTCCGTGGTAGAGAGCGCGGGTCTGCTTAAGATGGACTTTTTGGGTTTAAAAACCCTTACCCTGATTAAGGATACGGTGAAACTGGTAAAATTAAGAAGTGGTATTGAACTCGATCCTGATGAGTTTCCGATAGATGACGTTAAAACCTACGAACTTTTCCAGCGTGGCGACACCATCGGTATTTTCCAGTACGAGTCTAATGGCATGCAGAAATACATGAAGGAGTTGAAACCTACTGTATTTGCCGATTTAATTGCTATGAACGCCCTTTATCGCCCAGGACCACTGGAATATATCCCGAGTTTCGTACGTCGTAAAAATGGTGAAGAAGAGATCAAATATGACCTTGATGCCTGTGAAGAATATTTAAAGGAAACTTACGGGATTACCGTTTACCAGGAACAGGTGATGCTTTTATCGCAGAAACTGGCAGGTTTTACCAAAGGTGAGGCCGACGTTTTGCGGAAGGCCATGGGTAAAAAGCAAAAGGATGTACTGGATAAAATGAAGCCTAAATTTGTGGCTCAGGCAGCAGAAAAGGGCCATGCACCACAGGTGCTGGAGAAAATATGGAAAGATTGGGAAGCCTTTGCTTCTTATGCCTTCAATAAATCTCACTCTACCTGTTATGCCTGGATTGCTTATCAAACAGCTTATTTAAAGGCACATTACCCGGCAGAATATATGGCTGCGGTACTAACCAACAACATGAGCGACATCAAACAGGTAGCCTTCTTTATGGAAGAATGCCGAAAGATGGATGTGCAGGTTTTAGGTCCTGATGTCAATGAATCTGACATTAAATTCTCTGTAAACGATCGTGGCGAAGTGCGCTTCGGCCTTTCAGGGGTTAAAGGTGTTGGAGAGAAAGCGGTAGAAAGTATTATTGAAGAGCGCAATGCCCGAGGTATGTTTACCAGTGTGTACGACTTTGCTAAACGTTCTAACACCCGTACGGTTAATAAAAAAGCTTATGAAAGCTTTGTCCACAGTGGCGCTTTTGATGGTTTTGGTTACCACAGGGCACAGTTCTTCTTTGTCGGCATTAACGACAAGCTAAATGGTATTGAGAAACTGATTAAATATGCCAACGACTTTCAGAACAATGAATCGTCGGCACAGTCTTCTTTATTCGGAGGCTCCATTGCCGATTTAATTTTAGAACCTTCCTTGCCGGTA
>NZ_JAZQPU010000055.1:0-20957 GCF_045628745.1 Pedobacter sp. | reverse complement strand
GAAACTGCCATTAGCGCAGACAATGACAGCGCCATCAGCCTGCGGAAAAAGGAAATGAAAGCGCAGCTGTTTAAAACCGTCGCCGACCAATGTGGAAAGCTCTTCGACCCTGAAGTACTCACCATTGTTTGGGCAAGGCGTTTTGCTGCTTATAAACGTGCAGACCTGATAATGCAGGACTGGGAAAGGTTTTTAAACATCGTTAACGACCTCGACTTCCCTATCCAAATTATTTGGGCAGGAAAGCCCTACCCTGAAGATTTTGGTGCCATTGAGATGTTTAACGAGATCATCAGGAAAACCAAAGCGCTAAAGAACTGCGCCGTGTTAACAGGCTACGAACTGGGCTTGTCGGCATTATTGAAAAAAGGTGCTGATGTATGGCTCAACAACCCACGTATGTACAGAGAAGCTTCCGGCACCAGTGGCATGACCGCCGCAATTAACGGCAGCATCAACTTTTCTTTGCCTGATGGCTGGGTTCCTGAATTTGCCCGAGACATGGAAAACTGCTTTGTCATTGCGCCTGCCGCAGATCATCTTGAAGAAACAGCAAAAGATAAACAGGAAGCAGCAAATTTACTCGATAAGTTAGCGTTCAGCATCATACCCATGTATTATACAAAACCTGAGCAGTGGCTGCAAATTGTAAAAACCGCCGCCCGTGAAGTAGTACCTGAGTTTGACGCTGCCAGAATGGTAAACGAATATGATGAGCAATTATATAAATAATATCATGGCAAGCCGCTAGCTATTATTAACTTTGGCGCAGGTTTTGTTTAAATCTACAAACCTTAAAATAACACAACACTAATTCTCTAGATGGAGAGCAAAGAAAAAACACCCGCTTTAATCGAAGAAGTAAAACCACCAGGCAGATTTGCCCAGGTGTTTCTAACCTTGTACGATGTTTATCAATTTATTGCCCTTTTTTTCAAAGAAGGATTTTTTCCTCCCTACGAATTCAAAGAATTATGGCGACAGTGCTATGATATTGGCTACCGCTCTGCTTTATTAATTTCTACAACGGGTTTTATTACCGGTATCGTTTTTACTAAACAGTCCAGACCTTCCCTTGCTGAGTTTGGTGCCACCTCGTGGCTTCCTTCATTGGTGGGCATCGCGCTGTTGCGTACCCTTGCCCCCTTGTTAACAGGCTTAATTGCTGCCGGTAAGGTGGGCTCCAGCATTGGTGCCGAATTAGGCTCCATGCGCGTAACCGAGCAAATAGATGCCATGGAGGTCTCTGCAACAAACCCTTTTAAATTTTTAGTCACCACCAGGGTGCTCGCTGCAACCATTACCATTCCTATATTAACCTTTTATACGGCGATGATAGGTATGCTTGGTGCTCTTTTAAATGTGGCTATGTTTGAAGATACCAGTGCCAAGGCTTTCTTCCAGTCTTCTTTAGAGTCCATTACTTTTCTAGATTTCACCGCCTCCACCGTTAAAGCCATCCTTTTTGGCTTTACCATTGGTATTGTAGGTTGTTATAAAGGATACAATTCTTCTAAAGGAACCGAAGGTGTGGGTAAGGCAGCGAATGCCGCTGTAGTTACCGCCATGTTCCTGATCTTTATTGAAGAAGTCATCTCTGTCCAGTTTTTTAGTTTATTCAGGTCTTAACGCTATGCAACAAAAACCATTTACCAATTTACAGCTGGATAAGGTTATTGAAATTAAAGGTTTAGATAAATCCTTTGGTACTTTCAATGTATTGAAGGGTGTAGACCTTGACCTATATAAAGGAGAAAACCTGGTGGTACTGGGGAAATCAGGTACAGGGAAGTCTGTGCTGATTAAGATCATCATTGGCTTGCTGTCTCCAGATAGTGGCATGGTCAATGTACTGGGTAACATTGTTGACGAAATCAGCTATAAACAGCTTTTGGAACTGCGCCTCAAAGTAGGATTCTCCTTTCAAAACAGTGCCCTTTATGATAGTATGACCGTTAGAGGCAATCTCGAATTTCCTTTGGTGCGTAACCGCAGGTCCTTAACTAAAGGTGAAGTTAATAAATCTGTAGAAACTGTTTTAGATGCCGTAGGCCTGTTAAATACCATCAACCAGATGCCATCAGAGCTTTCCGGCGGGCAAAGAAAAAGGATTGGTATTGCCAGAACGCTGATCTTAAATCCAGCCATTATGCTATATGATGAGCCTACTGCAGGTCTTGATCCTATTACCTGCCTTGAAATCAACAGCCTGATTAATGAAGTGCAGGAACGTTTCCATACCAGTTCCATCATCATTACCCATGATTTAACATGTGCAAAAATGGTAGGCAACCGTGTTGCCATGCTATTAGATGGCCGTTTTCCTCATGTAGGCACCTTTGATGACGTTTTTAACACGAATGACGAAAGAGTAAAATCTTTTTATGATTATAATTTTATACAATAATATATGCAAGTATCAGATAACCGCCGGCAAATTACTGTTGGCTTATTCATATTAATAGGTTTAGTGATCTTTGTGCTGGGGGTGTTTACCCTGGGTGGTCAAAGAAAAACGTTTACCAAAAGTATTAGCCTGAGTGTGGTCTTTGATGATATTCAGGGTCTTAAAACCGGTAATAACGTTTGGTTTTCCGGAGTTAAAATTGGAACCATTAAAAAGATCCAGTTTTATGGCACCTCACAGGTGCAGGTGACTGTAACCATTGATGAAGAGGCGCATAAATACATTCATAAGGATGCTACGGCGAGTATCAGCTCTGATGGACTGATTGGGAATAAAATTATTGTCATTACCGGTGGAAGCACTAAGCTGCCTTTTATTGAAGATGGTGATAAACTAACCGTGAGCACTACCCTTTCTACAGATGAAATTATGAAGACCTTCCAGGTGAACAATAAAAACCTGGTAGACATTACCAATGACTTCAAAACTTTGTCTAAAAGTCTTGTTGATGGCAAAGGTGCTGCAGGTGCTTTATTGACCGATGAGCAGATTGCAACCAATTTTAAACTGATTGTTGATAATTTGAAATCCACTACCGTTAATGCCAGTAAGATGTCAAGAGAACTGGATCAATTTGCCAACAAGCTGAATACCAAAGGTGGATTGGCAGATAAATTCCTCACGGATACAGCTGTATTTGCACAATTGCAAAGGTCTGTTAACGAATTACAGAAATCAGCAAAAGCTGCTGCTGTAATGACTGAGAACTTAAATGCGGCTTCAGCAAAGTTGAACCAAAAAGACAATGCTGTTGGTTTGTTATTGAATGATCCTGCAACAGCAGGACAGGTAAAATCAATTGTATCTAACCTGGAAACAAGCAGTAAGAAATTAGATGAAGATTTAGAAGCACTGCAAAGTAACTTCCTCTTGAGAGGGTTCTTTAAAAAGAGAGCTAAAGAAGAAGCCAAAGTAAAAGAACAGGCAGCAAAAGATAGCGTACAGAACTAAGTAATTACTAAAGCCTAATGGCTATAAAAAAAAGGGCTAATCATTGTAGAATGACCAGCCCTTTTTTAGTTTACATGCAATTGTAATGGTTACTTTTTAGCACCTCTGATGTCTAGTTCATCAATGATGTTTTTACCACCACCAAGCACATCGATGCACCAAAGTACATAACGAATATCTACGCAGATGGTGCGTTTGAACTTTTTGTCAAAAGCAATATCACCACTCATCGCTTCCCAGTTACCATCAAATGCTAAACCAATCAGTTCACCATTTCCATTAATTACTGGCGAACCTGAGTTACCACCTGTAATGTCATTGTTAGTAATAAAACCAACGGTTAAAGTACCGTCATTACCGTATTGACCGAAGTTCTTTTTATTGTAGTTCTCAATTAAGTTAGCAGGTAAATCAAATTCGCTGTCGCCAGGAACATATTTCTGCATCACCCCATCAATTGTAGTTGTTGTATTGTACGTAATACCGTCCTTAGGCGAATAATCCTGAACATTACCATAAGAGAGGCGCATGGTAGAATTGGCATCGGGATACATCAACTTACCTTTATTTTTCTCCAAAATTGCTTTCAGGTATAAATGATCAAGCTCGGCTTTTTTGGTTTCAAAATCTGCCACTACTGTACCGAAGTTGTTTTTCACATAATCCGCAGGGTTCAGGTTAATGGCATATTGATAACCCGGATCTTTTTTAACAGCATCCATTGAAGGATTGGAAGCTAAAAATGCCTTCATTTTTACAGGATCAATGAAGTTACTGTTCTGCCATAAATAAGCAGCAAATTTCTCAAAAGTAGCCTCTGCATTTCCTGCCCAGTATTTCTCTGCAATTTCAGCAAAAAATTTAGGCTGAGATTTTACCGGAACATCATGGTAAAAAGCAGCAAGAATCTTTGCGAAAATCTTTTGATCAGCAGCTGCTGTATAAGTAGATGCATAAGTATCAACGGCAGCATCCATCTTTTGCTGTAATTGTTGTACATAGGCAGCATCAGTTTTCTTCTGCTCTTTAGCCATTAATGCATTACCAAGGCTTATGGCATTAGGCACCCAAGCCGAAGCTAGAAAACCTTCATTAATATAGGTTCTTTGGATAGCTATAGGCTCTAAAGTTTTATAGATCTGGTCATATTGCTCCATTAAACCAGCAAACTCAGTTTTCTCTGCTGCCCATTCTGTAAAAGCTTTTTCTTCTTGTCTTTTGGTTTCAGCAACTTTCAATCTTTTCAATTGTTCCGTCTGACCGATATAGTATTTCCAGTAATTGGCGATGTTGGCATATTTAGAAGATAACTTTAAACGTGTATCAACGCTTTTGTTCATTTCTTCTTTCCATGATTTCAATCGGATATCACGTAATTTAACAGTTGTAGGATTTACTTTTTCCGTCGCCAGATCTACACCATAAGATGTTAAATACCTGTCTGTACGACCAGGGTAACCATAAACGATAGAGAAATCACCATTTTTAACGCCCTTGATAGATACAGGTAAGAATTTCTTTGGTGTATAAGGTGTGTTGCTCACATTGTATTTTGCAGGTTGATTACCTTTACCGGCATATACCCTGAACACAGAAAAATCTCCTGTTTGACGTGGCCATTCCCAGTTATCCGTATCGCCACCATATTTTCCAATATTTTGTGGTGGAGCACCTACTAAACGCACATCATCAAAACGTTCATAAACGAAAAGAATGAATTGGTTGGATTTATAAAAATCCTTTACATTAGCTTCAATGGTAGGACCAGTAATGGCCGCATTTGCAATGGTTGCAAATACTTCTTTCATTTTCGCTTCTTTAGCCTCCCCTTTTAATCCTTTTGTAGCTTGGTCAACTTTGGCCGTTACATCTTCCATCTTTTGAAGAAAGCGAACAAACAAACCATCAATTGGCTTCTCCTCACCATAATTCTTCGCATAGAAGCCATTATCAAGGATGTTGTTTTGTGCGGTTGAGTTAGAGGCGATAGCATCATAACCACAATGGTGATTGGTAAAAATCAAACCTTTATCAGATACAATTTCACCAGTACAAAAGCCACCAAAATGAACGATAGCATCTTTCATACTGGAACCATTTGCATTGTATAGATCTTTTGCTGTGAGCTTAAAGCCCTGCTTTTTCATCTGCTCATAGTTTTTACCTATCAGCATGGGAATCCACATTCCCTCATCTGCTTTTACTGAACCGGCGAATGAAAATGTCATCACCAGCAATAACAGATAAACTGTTTTTTTCATAATGTATGTGTGTTGTTAAATGACAAAGTTAGGAACATTCGCTATAAAAGAGAGAGAAATGGTAAATCGGGTAACTTTTCCAATCACTTTCTACTTCTATTCTCCCATCTATAGCTGCCAGGTGTGTCTTCAACAAAAACAAGCCTTTACCCTTGTCTTCCATGTCAGCATTAATTCTAGAGTAGAAGCCAAATAACGTATCCGGAGCATCTGGTTACCCTTTACCTCACTGTGATGTTGATGACCGGTGGAACATAAAATCTAATCTGCATTTGAAAACATTTTATGTTTACCTTTGTTTAGATTTACAGTAATAAATTTAAACAAATGCATTATTCCATTTCCGATCTTGAGAAATTATCAGGCGTACAAGCGCATACCATCAGAATATGGGAACAGCGCTATGATGCACTAAAACCATTACGTTCGGCGGGAAACACCAGGCATTATGAAGACAACCAATTAAAAAGATTACTCAATATTGTAAGTCTTAAGGAATCAGGCATGCGGATAGCGCAAATCTGTGCACTTTCTACAGAGCAGATGAACGCTTTTATTCAAAAAGAGATGGATGCCAACAGTGCAGAGCATCTAAAATTTGAACCTTTTATTTCACAACTCCTTGTCTTTGGCTTGGCTTACAATGATGAAAAGGTAGATTCCCTGTTGTCTACCTGCATGGAAAGCTTTGGTGTAGACCTTACCTATCAGAACATCATTTACCCTTTATTGGTCAGGTTGGGTTTACTATGGCAAAAGACAAGCATTTGCCCTGCACAGGAACACTTCATGTCGAATTTAATACGGCAGAAACTTTTTGCTGCTATTAACGTACTGCCTATGCCTATGGCAACCGCTAAGACCTGGCTGTTATTTCTTCCTGAAGATGAAGGCCATGATATTGGTTTATTATATGCTAAATATGTGTTAAAAAATAATGGAGAAAAAGTAATATATTTAGGGAGTTATTTACCAATGTCCTCATTAATAGAGGCTATGCAAGATAACCGTGTTGACCACCTTTTATTCTTTATGGTTCATTCACGTCTACCGTCCGAAGCTCAACATTATATTAAAGAATTAACAAAATACTTTCCGGATACAGAGATTCTTCTTTCTGGAAACCCTAAATTAATAGGTGATTTAGCATTGCCCAAAACAGTCAACTGGTTTAAAGACATAGAATCCTTAGAAAATTTCATCCACGCCTATCAATCAACCTCATGATCGACACGACAGAAAACTTAAGTATTGCCATTATAGGTGCCGGATTTGCGGGCTTGAGTACTGCAGCCTATTTAGCCAAAAGTGGCTACCAGGTTGAAGTATTTGAAAAGAACGAACAAGTAGGTGGCAGAGCACGGACACTAGAAAAACAGGGCTATATATTCGACATGGGGCCCAGCTGGTATTGGATGCCTGAAATATTTGAACAGTTTTTTAGTGATTTTGGCTTTAAAACCAGCGACTTCTATAATTTAACCCGTCTTGATCCTGCATTTACGGTAGTTTTTGAGGAAGACAAGGTGATGCCTATTCCAGATGACTACGTGGAGCTGTCGGCTTTATTTGAAAGTATTGAACCTGGCAGTGCCATAAAATTACATGCTTTTATGGAAGAAGCAGCCTATAAATACAAAGTAGGCATGGAAAAACTCGTTCACAAACCTGGCCTGTCCTTATTAGAATTTGTGGACCTTG
Organism: Pedobacter sp.; assembly: GCF_045628745.1. Lineage (GTDB taxonomy): Bacteria > Bacteroidota > Bacteroidia > Sphingobacteriales > Sphingobacteriaceae > Pedobacter. Next base: position 13,577 of record NZ_JAZQPU010000055.1, on the reverse strand, counting down.
ATTTGATGAAGGGTGTTTTTAAACTCCAGGTATTCACCTCCTTCAGCAAGCATGTCAGGAAGTTTTTTTCCCATCCACGGCTCATTGCCTTAATGGAATTCCCTGTACTTTTTTTGGGTGCCACACCTGAAGATACCCCTGCCCTCTACAGTTTAATGAATTATGCGGGGTTAAAGTTGGGCACCTGGTATCCTTCCGGTGGTTTCGGACAGGTGATCGAATCCATGAAAACAGTATGTGAACGCCTGGGTGTTAAATTCAACCTTGATGAACCTGTACTGCAGATCAATATAGAAAATAACCTTGTTAAAGACATCACCACCAGCAAGCAGCGGAAAGCATTCCATGCGGTGGTGGCCTCTGGCGATTACCATCATGTTGAGCAGCAGTTGCTGGAAGAGCCTTATCGGAATTACAAAGCCTCTTATTGGGAAAGCAGGGTAATGGCCCCCTCCTGTCTTATTTTTTATTTAGGCACTTCTGCAAAGGTCAATCGTCTGGACCACCATAACCTCTTCTTTGATGAAGACCTGAAACAACATGCGCAGGAAATTTACAAAGACCCTCAATGGCCTAGCAAACCGTTGTTTTATGTTTGCTGCCCCTCGAAGACAGATCCTGCCGTAGCGCCCCCAGGACATGAAAACTTATTTGTGCTGATTCCTATTGCACCCGGTTTAGCCGATGGCGAAGCCATCAGGGTGAAATACTTTAACCTGGTCATGGATAGATTGGAACAGCATTGCGGTCAAAATATTCGCGCCAGCATTGATTTTAAGCAAGGCTATTCTGTCAAAGACTTTATTGCAGATTACCATTCTTTTAAAGGGAATGCCTACGGATTGGCAAATACCCTTTTACAGACGGCCAATTTAAAACCATCCATAAGAAATAAGAAAGTAAAAAACCTTTTTTATGCCGGACAGCTTACCGTTCCTGGGCCTGGTGTTCCACCATCGCTCATTTCAGGAAAGGTGGCTGCAAAAGAAGTCGTTAAACACCTTCAATCTACTATTTATGAAAGAAATATTTGATCAGCTTTCTGCAGAATGCAGCAAAATAACCACCAAAAGATACAGCACCAGCTTTTCCCTTGGTATCTATTTCCTGAGCAAAAAAATACGTGGTCCTATATACGCTATTTATGGCTTTGTGCGTTTTGCTGATGAAATTGTGGACAGTTTTCATGACTATGATAAAAAGTATTTGTTGGAGAAGTTTAAAAACGATTGTTTTGAAGCTATAGCACATGGCATCAGCTTAAATCCGGTATTGAATTCTTTCCAAAAAGCAGTTAAAGACTATGCCATAGACCATGAACTTATTCATCTTTTTCTACGCAGCATGGAAATGGATCTGGAGCCTGCCGTATACAGCAAGGAAAAGTATGAAAGCTATATTTTAGGCTCCGCAGAAGTAGTAGGTTTGATGTGTTTGAGTGTCTTTACTGCTGGTGATAAAGCTGAATACGAACGTTTAAAACCCTTTGCCATGAAACTTGGGTCAACTTTTCAAAAAGTAAACTTCCTCAGGGACGTGAAAGCAGATTATCAAAACCTCAATAGAAACTATTTCCCAGAGGTAGACCTTGCCGATTTCTCTGATGTTCAGAAAAATCAAATTGAAAGTGAAATTGAGGAGGAGTTTAAACTGGCCCTCATTGGCATTAAACAACTTCCTTTATCATCAAAAAGCGGCGTATATTTGTCTTACATCTATTATAAAGAATTATTTAATAAAATTAAACGAGCCTCAGCCCACCAAATCATGGATAGAAGAATCAGAATTTCTAACGGACATAAAATTGGTTTAATGTTTGATTCTATCATCAGGTATAAAATAAATGTACTTTAAGTACTGTGGTATGAAAATATCGTTAACCTAACAATTTACTTATGAAATCTATTCTTATTTTTCTGACATTTTTACTGCCGTTAAGCCTTAATCCAATCGACCAAAAGGCCCTGATTAAAATACGTAACTTGTTGGTACAGGCTGCTGAAAGCAAAGCAGCAACACAGCAATTACAGGAGACCTTGTCGCATTACGAAAGCACCATTCCGGTGATTAAAGGCTATACAGGCGTGTCCATAATGGTTGAAGCCAAACATATGTTTAATCCTATGGGTCGTTGGAATAAATTTAAAAAAGGCAGGGCAATGGTAGAAGAAGCCATCAGCAAGGATGCCGCTAATTTTGAACTCCGCTATTTGCGCTTCGCTGTACAGACCAATGTTCCTGCAGTATTAGGCTATTCTAAAGATATCGAAACAGATAAAAAGATCTTAATGAATGGTATTCAGGGTTTAAAAGACCAGGATTTAAAAAACCGCGTCATCGATAATTTGCTGGCTGCAAAACTATGCACACCGCAAGAAGTGACTAAATTAAAACAATGGAAGAGCAAGTAATTCTTGTTGATCAGGATGATCAGCAAATAGGTGTGATGGAGAAAATGAAAGCCCATTATTCTGGCTCTCTTCACCGTGCCTTTTCTGTGTTCATCTTTAATACCAAGGGCGAACTGCTGTTACAACAACGTGCCTTGAATAAATACCATTCGCCAGGCTTGTGGACTAACAGCTGCTGTAGTCACCCCAGACCTGGTGAAAAGACCCTTGATGCCGCACACCGCCGGTTAGAAGAAGAAATGGGCCTTAATTGTCTCTTAACTTATGGTTTCCATTTCACTTACCAGGCATCTTTCAGCAATGAACTCATTGAACATGAGTTTGACCATGTTTTTTTCGGCCTTACAGACTTGATGCCAGTGCCAAATGCGGATGAAGTGGCCTCCTTTAAATACATTAACCTGGAGTCCCTTGCAGTTGAACTGCAGCAGTCTCCCACTAATTACAGTGCCTGGTTAAATATTTGTTTTCCAAAAATGGTAGAATTTAAACACAAAACATATGGATTCCTGGATAATTAAACTGCTTGTATTCCTTACATCCTTTTTAGCGATGGAAGCTGTAGCCTGGTTGACACATAAATACCTTATGCATGGTCTTTTCTGGTTCCTCCATGAGGATCACCACAAAAAAGACCATCCCGGTTTTTTTGAACGCAATGATTTTTTCTTTTTAATATTTGCTATTCCAGGCATCATCTGCCTCGCCATGGGTACCTTATACCAAGTAGACCTTGCTTTATACATAGGCCTGGGCATTACTGCTTATGGGGCCGCTTACTTTTTTGTGCACGACATCTTTATCCACCAGCGTTTTAAGTGGCTGCGAAAAACAGATAACCGTTATTTTAAAGCCTTGCGCCGGGCACATAAAATGCACCATAAACATGTAAACAAAGAACATGGTGAATGTTTCGGCATGCTCTGGGTGCCTTTAAAGTATTTCAAATCATGAAATACACCTACCTCTTAGTCAATTTCTTCACCATTATTGTTCCTTTCATCTTTTCCTTCCACCCCAAGCTTAAGTTTTATAAAACATGGCAGGCTTTCTTTCTGGCAGTGATCATCACAGGGCTGTTTTTTGTGCTGTGGGATAACTACTTTACCAGCTTAGGGGTTTGGGGCTTCAACAAAAAATACGTAATTGGGCTATTTATTGGTCATTTGCCTATAGAGGAAATCCTTTTCTTTTTTTGTATTCCCTATGCCTGCGTTTATACCTATCATTGCATTGATTTATTTTTGAAGAAAAGCTGGAGTTTACGAGGGGAGTCGGTTTTAACGCTCCTTTTTATTATCGCCTTTATTGTTGTAGCCATCATTTATGACCATCAAACCTATACCCTATTCGCTTTTCTAAGCCCGGCAATATTGCTGTTTATAGCTAAGTACATTTTGAAAGTGCAGTGGTTGGGCCGCTTTTACCTCATCTACGGCATTCTTTTGTTACCCTTTTTAATTGTGAATGGCGTGCTCACCGGTACGGGCTTAGATAACCCTGTGGTATGGTATAACGAAGAAGAGATCTTTGGCTTCCGCATCCTGACCATCCCCTTTGAAGATATCTTCTATGGAATGGCCATGGTGCTGATGAACCTCTTGATTTATAAAACGCTATTGAAAAAGAAACAGGCTATTTAAGCACACTGTTTAACGAAGCTTGCCCTTTTTCAATCTGCTGCAGGTTTTTTAAGGTGGTGTCTGCAATTTCTGTCAGTGCTTCCAGCGTTAAAAATGCCTGGTGTGCCGTAATCAGCACATTAGGAAAACTCATCAGGCGTAAGATCTGCTCGTCAGGAATCACACTTTCTGATAAGTCACGGAAAAACAGTTTCTCTTCCTGCTCATACACATCAATACCCAGGTAGCCTAGTTTGCCTGTTTTCAGTGCTTCTATAGCAGCAGCGGTATGGATCACTGCACCACGACTGGTATTGATCAGCATTACCCCATCTTTCATCTCCTGAAGACTATTTTCATTGATGAGGTGCTGTGTACTTTCATTTAAAGGACAATGAATAGAGATCACGTCACTGTTTTTAAACAATTCTTCATTGCTCACCAATTGAATATAGGCAGGCACATCCAGCTCAAAAGGATCATAGGCAATCGTTTTACAGCCAAAGCCATGCATAATCCTGGCGAAGGCCAAGCCTATCTTTCCCAATCCAATCACCCCCACGGTTTTACCATGCAGGTTAAATCCTGTTAAACGGTCTAAGGAGAAGTTCCCTTCGCGAACCCTGTTATAAGCTTTATGTGTTTTTCTGTTTAAAGTAAGAATCAGAGCCACAGCATGTTCAGCAACCGCCTCAGGTGAGTAAGCCGGCACACGCAGCACCTTAAAGTTTAATGCCTTGGCTGTAAGGAGGTCTACCTGGTTAAAGCCTGCACAGCGCAATACAATATTGCGGATGCCTATTTCAGCCAGTTTCTCCAGCGTCGCTGCATCTGCTTTATCGTTTACAAATATGCATACCGCATCACAGCCTTCTGCCAAAACAGCCGTCTGTGCATTTAAGGAAGCCTCAAAATAAACCAACTCATTTTGATAGTTAACATTTACCTGGTCGAAGTAATATTTATCGTAAGACTGTGTACTAAAAAAGGCAGTTTTCATAGGAATTTAAATTTAATTTGCTATTTGCATTGCTTAAATATAAATGAAATTATCCCTATACAGCACAATGTGCTTATTTAATTTCCTCCACCCTCCGTTTTGAAGGTAGCAGGCTGCTGATCACTTCCCAGTTAAAAATTATTACGGCAACAACCAGTAAACCATAAGCCAGCAATTGGTTAAGGTAAAAAGGCTCGTCGAAATAAAGGAAGGCAATCAGGAAGGCAATAATAGGATTGACATACATGATGATGCCCAAGGTGGAAGAGGGCAACTCTATCAAAGCATACAGATTTAAAAACAAAGGAACTAAAGTGAAAAGCAGGGCAATGATCAAAATGACCAGCCAAAACACCGGTTCTGTGGGAAAAGCCATGCCATCCATCACAAAATAAGGCAGCATCAACACAGCCGCAATCACCAGGTTGATGGCTAGCATGTTAAGTTTGTCAATATTTTTAATAAAGCGCTGTATGATCAGGTAGAAAGCGTAAACCGAAGCAATCCCTACCGACCAAAGCACTTCAATGATAGATCCTGTGGCTAAAAGCAGAATGCTGACCAGGGCAATACCTAAAGCTACCAGCTTCAATGGTGTAAGGTGCTCCTTTAAAATAAAGAAACCACCGAAAGCTGTAATCAGCGGACAAACCATATAGGCAAAGGCCGCAGAGGTTAAACTTACATGGTTAACCGCATAAATATAGGTGAACCAGTTGCTCATCAGCAGGATTGACGATAGTAAAATCAAGCCACTGAGTTTTAGCTTTTCTGGTCGGGAAGCACTTTTAAAAACGGCAACATCCGCCTTCATCTTAGCTCTGCCAGCAATTAACAGAAAAGCAGCGATGATCAACAGGGCAGTAAAAACCCTGTATTGAAGGATCTGCATGGAAGAATAAGCTTTCAATAATTTCAGTGGTATCGCAAAAGCGCCCCATACCACAAAAGCAACAACACCTGCTATATAATATTTTAATGTACCTTTTTTAATCATTAACTTGTTCTCTTATCCTCTAAAAGCATGCTCATTGCTGCGCTCAGCGTGCCTGCTTTAATCACTTCGCCAGAGTTGACGAAGAAAATCTCATCTGCATTTTCAATAGTATTCAGGCGATGTGCAATAATCACCAATGTAGTTTCCTTGGGCAGCTTATTTAAAATCTGGCTCAGCAGCTGCTCGGTAATGGTGTCAATATTTGCCGTAGCCTCATCCAGAATAAGAAGGTCAGGCTTGCGTAACACAGCACGCATAAAAGCAATAAGTTGCTTCTGACCAAGGCTGATGCTGTCAGCGTTGGAAGCCACTGGCGTATCCAAACCTTCATCAAAAATAGCCAGCAGATCGCCCAGTTCGGCTTCCTTGATCACCACCTCTAACTGATCCTTAGAGAAATCCTTATACAGCGGATTGCCATATAAAATATTATCCATCACCGTTCCGGTAAACAAGAAAGGCTCCTGTAAGATAAAGCCTATTTTAGCCGTCCGCTCCGCAGCACTAAAAGAACGGATATCTCTGCCTTCTAAAAGCACCGTACCTTTTGAAGGATCATACAAACGGGCAATTAAGGAGGCTGTAGTGGTTTTACCACCACCTGTAGGCCCAATTAAAGCATAGGTTTTCCCCTTTTCAAGCTTAAAGTTAATATGGTGCAGAATCTCCTTCTCTGGCGTATAGCCGAAATGAACATTTCTAAATTCCAACAGGGCGTCATTCTTTTCCGGGGCCTCCGCCTTCACATCTCTAAGGTCACTCTCCAGGGAAAGGATCTGCGAAATCCTGTCCCAGCCAGCCATGGCCACCTGGAAATTGGCCCATAGAGCCGCCAGCTGCCGCAATGGGTTGTAAAAGTTGGTTGCATAAGAAAGGTAACTGACTAGTAAACCTATGCTAAACTGCCCTTGCGAAATCAGGTATATGCCATAAAGGAGTACAATTAATTGCGCAAAGCTGGAAAATAACCCATAAAAAGGGGTGAATATATTATTGGCAATACCTGCAGCAATAGCAGTTTTATAGTTGTGGTTATTGACCTCATCAAACTTTTTACGGAAGTAATCCCTGCGGTTAAAGGCTATGATCACTTTAAAATTTGAAAGGCTTTCTTGAATTTCGGCACTCAGGCTGCCCGTACTGCTTAAATTAAGCGCATTTTTTCTTTTTACCCATGGTGATAAAGCCGCCGTAAACAGTAAAATAATGACTGCCGGTGAAAGTGTTGCCGCACCCAGTTTTAAATTAATCGACAACAGAAATACACCTGCGCCAACCATGGTTACAATGCTGCCAATAAACTGCATTAAAGCCTGCGAAAAAAACTGGTTTAACTTATCCGTATCATTATTTACCCTTGAAATCAAGTCACCCGCTTTATTCTGGTTAAAAAAGTTCACCGGCAGTTCCTGCAGCTTGGTAAAAATGGCGTTGCGTAAAGTAAACAACATGCGCTGCCCCACACCCCCCATTAACTTGGTTTGCAAATAGCCCGTTACCAGGGTAATTAAATACATCACCAGTAAGATGCCCGAAAACAGCAATACCCCCTTATAGTCGCCCGTGCGCACATAAGCATCTATGGTATAACCAATTAAAAAGGGACTCAGTAATAACAAACCTGAGTTGATCAGGATGGTCACTAGCGCTTTGAGCAGATTATTGCGTTCAGAACTGATCAGTTGCAGAAGTTTTTTAAGCGCCTTTAAGGTCGACTTCTTTTCTTCTTTCCCTGTGTGCTGGTTAAGATTGTAATTCATAATTGCTCGTACTCTGTTGTGAAGTATAGATTTGAACGTATTCAGGGCTATTTTTCATCAGCTCCTCATGTGTTCCCGCAGCAATAATTTCGCCCTGCATGAGCAAAATTACTTTTTCATAATGCGTTACTGATGCAATTTTCTGCGTGACAGAAAGCAGGGTTAAACCCGGGTAATTGCGTTGTACATTTTCAAGGATCCGCTGTTCGGTCTTGGTATCTACCCTGGCGGTAAAGTCATCCAGCAAGAGCACTTTAGGGTTGAGTGCCAGCGCCCTGGCCAGCATAATTCTTTGTTTTTGACCACCACTTAAACTGGAGCCACGCTCAGAAACAATAGTATTCAATTTCTCTGGCAGTGCCTCCACAAAATCATGCAGCTCGGCGGTCTCTATGGCTTTTTTCAAAGATTCATCCGTTACGGTATCACTGAAAGCAATATTCTCGCGAATGCTGAGGTTAAAGATAATGCTGTCCTGAAAAACAAAGCCCACCTGGCTATGGAAAGCCTCCTGGTTAAAGTCGCTGATGGCATGCCCATCAAACAAAACCTTGCCCGCTGCCGGAGGAATTAATCCCGTCAGCAAATATAAAAGCTGTGTTTTTCCTGCCGCCGTAGGCCCTATGATGGCCGTTTTAGAGCCTGCCTTTAAAGCAAAAGATATGTTTTTCAGGGCCGGTTTTTGTCCGTAAGACAACGACACCCCCTGCATTTCAATGTCACCCCTTAATACAGTATCAATCTCACCATTTTCAGGCTCTTCTGCGGTATAAAGTACATTCTCTATCCTTTGGTAAGAGGCTGATGCTTGTGCAATAACGTTACTCATAAAGCCAATAACAAGAATAGGGAAAATCAGGATGGAGAGGTAGCTGTTGAATGCCGCAAACTCACCCAGGGTCATGGTGCCCTGGATTACAAAATGACCGCCTAAGGCTAAAATGGATAAACCCGCCATGTTAGACACAAAAGTAATTACGGGAATCAAGCCGGCAAAAAGGCGTAAAATAGATAAACCTAAATCCCTGGCTTGTGTATTGGCAGCAATAAACTTGTCGTATTCCAGCTGTTGCGAATTGATGACCCTGATGATCGAGGAGCCTAAAACACTCTCATTGATCACTTTATTTAACCAGTCGATAGCCTCTCTGCTCTTTTTAAAGAGTACTTTTACTTTCCGCAGCACCATATAAAAGGTGATACCGATAATAGGGATGATGGCAATGATCAATAAAGCGAGCTTCCAGTTGATCATCAGCAATAAAATACTGGTGCCGAAAATTAAAAATATAGATGACGAAATAGAAACGATAGCTTGCGAAACAAAGAGTTTAATAGAATCAACATCCGCGGTAAGGTTGGTCAATAATTTAGAAGGGTTTGCTTTTTCAATATAAGCATGGCTTTGCCTGGAAATCTGTGCGGAGAGCGTAGCCCTTAAATCTTTAGCCACCTTTTCTGAGGCATAGGTTTGCACAATACTCTGCAGATAGGTAAAGATAAATACCAGTATGATGGCAATAGAAAACTGCAGTAAAATAGGTTTAATTTCAAAGACACCATTTGTATAAGCATCTATGCCCTTGGAAACAATTTTGGGCAAGATTAAATTGATGCCATTGCTCAATAGGGCCAGAAAGATCAATAGAAAGATTAACCTTTTATAGGGCTTCAATAAGTTGAAGATACTTGCCTTTTTTTCCTTCTTTTTTGTTTCCATAAATGTTGCCGGGTAATAGCATCATCATCACAATTCTTCGTGGTCTTCCAACCAGTAATAAATGTAATCTGCTACTTCTTCCCAATCCGGCTCTCCACAAATGTAATGACTTCGGTTTGAAAATTCCTTCATGGCCACAATACTTTCTTTATCTTTATAAGCTTTGAAGTTCTTTTCTACCAGCGCCGCTGGAATGATATGGTCTTTCTCACTGGCAATTAACAATAAAGGGCCATGCCCATAGTGCGTTTCAATTCTTCCGGCCTTGCCCATGCAGTCGCGCAATACATTGCGACTGTCGTGCGTAGCATATTTAAGGTAAGCCTCTGTCGCGTCTTCTTCAGTTAAGGTATTGGCAAAAGCCTGGTGGAAGGTCCGCGCTTCGAGAAACACAGGCTCATTGCCCTTCAGGGGGTTAATGATCTGACTTACATATTTCATAAAGTTAAAGTCAAAATCCAGCATGCCATTAGGTGCTACTGAATTGATGGCTACAGCAATTTTGGCAAGCCCCTTATGGAGCAGCAGTTGTGCAATAAGCCCACCCACCGCATGGCCAATTACAATGGGCTGTTCATAGTCATTCACCAGGGTTTCTATTTTGTCGAGCACATCCTCAAGTCCCAGCTCCCCTAAACCTTCCGGTGGATTTTCTTTTAAATACCCAGGATCACCCTCATGTAAAGGCCATGAAGGGGCTATACAGTGGTAATCCCGGTCTTCGAAATAAGCAATCCAGTTTTCCCAGCTTTTGGCGTTTTGAAACATCCCATGTATAAATATCATGTCCCTCATGTCATCATCATTTAAAGAAGGTCATTGCTATAGTGAATGTAGACAACAAAACACTGCTAAACAAAGTTTTAACAAAATAGGAACTGGGTAATATTACCCACCACTCTTCACCCTTTTTGCTTCTTCTTCAGCACTGGAACGACGATCACGTGCACCTTTGATTTCATTGCTACCAAAACGATAGGTAACGGTCATTCTGAACACCTGGCTCTCCCATTTCTGACTCACCACGTAATTTTGTGATGGCAAAGCACTCGTAATCTTTTGATCCCTGAGGTTAAAAACATCATTCACAGCCAGCTTTAGGTTCAGCTTTTTATCCATAAAGTTTTTACTCAGGCCCATGTCAATGCTGTATTGCTCACTGATTAATAAAGTGCCATAAACCTGTTTTGATTGGTAATAACCAGACCATTCAAAATTAGTGGTCGGGTTTAAGGTAATGGTTTGGTTGGTATTCAAGTTAAAGGCTAGTCGACCGCTTTCATAAGGTGCACCAGCAAGGTTTGGCGTTTTAAAGCGGTTATAATAAACAGTGAGGTTGTTATTGCTGCTCCACCATTTGGTAATTTTTAAGGGCGAGCTTACATTTAAATTATAGGAATCTTGTTTGGCCAGGTTTTGTTCTGAGATAAAAATGGTCTTTTTAGCCGTATCAGACAACAATACCTCGGTAATTACATCGCTGGTATGGCTGTAACCCAGGGTGGCGTTAATGGTCTTCTTGTAAGAATAAGAAAGCTCAAAAGCATTGGTGTATTGTGGCTGTAAAAATGGATTACCATATTGATAGGAATAAAGGTCCACGTAAGAAATAAAGGGATTTAAAGACCCATAATTAGGGCGGTCGATCCTTCGGCTATAGGAAATACCCATATCGTGGTTTTTAGAAAGCTCCTGGTTAACAAAGACACTGGGGAACAGGTTAAAATAATGACGGTTTACAATTTTCTGCTCCGTAATAGAGTTCCCCTTAGAATTCGTTTGTTCAGCTCTTAACCCTAATTGCACAGAGGTAGTCTTGAATTTTCTGTTTAGATTTACATAAGCCGCATTGATATTTTCATCATAAACAAACTGGTTACTGCGGGTGGCATCGTTTTCCCAAAGGTTGTTGAGGATATTGAAGGTCGAAAATTCATAATTATTATCGGTAGTCACGAAACTTGATTTTACCCCAGTTTCAAACTTCATTTCCTTACCCAGGGGATAGGTATAATCTACCTTTCCCGACCATATTTTAACCACGGAAGGGGTAGCATTTCTAAACAGATAGGCCGGTTTAGAAGGCTGACCATTGCTATTTAGGTAGACGTTGTCGAAGTTATTATCTTCATCACCATTATATTGGGAGAAATCCACATCGGCCGAAATTTCCTGTCCGGCAGTATCTAGGGTTCCTTTATAATTGAGGTTAAAACTATTACCTGTGTATTTATAACCGCTGGGATTACTGGCCCTTACTGAAGAGTCTGTAACAGAGGGCTTGCTGCCAATGAGTGTCAACACCGCGGCCTCACTGTCGCCATTACTGTTATAGCCGTTTGCCGCAATACCTATGGTATGGTTATCGCTGATGAAATAGTCTATCCCGGCTTTGTAATTGCTGTTATTCCTGTTCCTGATGTTATGACTGGTCTGGTTAAAATAGGTAGGGTTTGCCGCGGTCTGGTTGACCCTAACGATGTCCAGATCGTTGAAACGTTTGTTACGGCCATAATCAAAGTTTCCAAAGACATTGATCTTTTGGGCACGATGGTTCAAGGTAAAACCACCGTTGGCTTTATAGAACTCGCCATAACCGGTACCGGCAAAAACAGAGCCGTTGGTGCCGAAGTTGCGGTTTTTCTTAAGCTTGATATTGATGATGCCTGAGTTGCCGGCAGCATCGTATTTTGACGAAGGGTTGGTGATCAGCTCTATCGACTGGATGGCCGTACCTTCGGTAGAGCGTAATAAATTCGCCAGCTGCTCTGCCGATAAATAAGTAGGTTTGCCATCGATCATAATCGTTACCCCTTGCTTACCACGTAAACTAATTTTGCCATCGCGGTCTACAGTTACCCCCGGAGATTTCTCTAAGATATCCAGTGCCGTATTACCTGCAGCCAGTGTACTGTTTTCAATGTTCAACACTGTTTTATCGATCTGCCTTTCCACCAGTGGCTTTTGCTTCACAATTTCCACCCCTTTTAATTCTTTAGAATCCTGGCTGAGTTGAACCGCAGGAACAGCATGAACCTTGCTTGCTCCATTAATAGTAAAAGGCCCTTTTACAACCTTTTTATAGCCTACTACATTGACTGAAATGAGGTAGCTACCCTCCAGGATATCCTTAAACTCGTAATCCCCATTATCTTGGGTCAACGTTCCCTTTACGGTAGTAGAATCTTTAGCTTTCAATAAACCGATAGTGGCATAGGGAAAAGCTTTTTTGGTTTCATCCAGCACTTTACCGGAAATCTCCCCTGTTACAGTGCTGGTCTGTGCCTGCACATTTTGTGTTACCCAGAGCATAAAGCTCATTGCTATGAAGAAAATTTTAATTGTTTTCATTTTTTTAGGGCATAGTTATTCCACAAATGCTTAATAGCGCATTTTTTGAAATACGTGAATGATCGGGTGATTTTTACTTTTGTTGTTTTCTGTTATTAAGATGTTTTCAATAGCAAAAAGGTTACACAAAATTTAAAAAAAATCACGCTTCCCCACTTCTAACTACCTAAAACTCTATTGATCATCGTTAATCTCCAGCCAATGCCCATCAGGATCCTGGAAATAGATCTGCTTTATACCATCTACCCTGAGGGTGGGCTCTTTTGCCGTACCGGGCCAGTTGCTGTAATTGACCTGCCGCTGGTTAAGCAGCCCAATGAAAGTATCAATTGAAGCTACACTGAAACAGAGGTGTTCATTTTTATCGTGCACTGTTTTTTGCCGGGCACCCTGAATCAGGTGCAGCTGACCCGCAGCACCTAAAGAAAACCACACATGCTTACCATCTTTAAAAGGCTCTTCAATTTCTGGAAGGTTCAGCAGCTGTTTGTAAAAAGCAGCGCTTTTCTTTAAATCACTCACATATACGGCAATGTGGTTGAGTTTTGCTGACGTGCTTACCGGAGTATTTTGTGCCATGGCTGGTTTTAAATTGAACAGGAAAAGGCTAAAAAGAAAGCTGCAAGTAAGAATTTTCATAAGGTTATTTTTGGTTTTTGGTTGCTGATATATTGGTCTTAAATATAGGTGAGTCCACGGTGAGTCCACCATGAGTC
>NZ_JAZQPU010000054.1:0-48079 GCF_045628745.1 Pedobacter sp. | reverse complement strand
CGCTGCCTATTTACTGCATTAATAGACGCATTGATAACACTACGGTACAAATAGGGTTTTAAAGAAATTATAGTAGGTAACAGGGCTTTATCTTCCCACAATTTAAGAAATACATCCTGCACAATTTCTTCGGCAATGGCTACGCTCTTAACATACTTATCAGCAGCCAGGATCAATTTTTGAAAATATTCCGAATAAAAATCAGTAAAAGCAGATTTGTCATTTTGCTCAATAAGGTCGAGCAAATCATTCCCTGATTCAATATGTGCTGCTGATTCTTGTGTTTGCATTAATCCCCCCTCCGAAACTATAGGAATAAAGCCTAATAAATTTAGAAAGACTAAAATAGCATTTAAGAATCAACTTTAAGCAAGATATTGTTAAGAATATTATATTCTTGATTTAAAAGTTATAATATGGGGAAATCATTAGATAAACAATAACTCCTGTTACCGCCACATACAACCATACTGGATAGGCCCAGCGTACAATTTTCTTGTGTCTTTCTACCTGCATGCTGAATCCTCTTAAAAAGCTGATCAGAATAAGGGGCAAAACCACAATGGCTAAAAGAATGTGCGTAAATAGGATAAAGAAATAAACATAACGTAAGCTCCCCACGGCAGCAAGTTCAACTGCTGAAAGTATGCCATTATGGTCAACATCACCAAATTTGGTGTCCTTCTCATAAAGATGAAAAAGGATATAGAAGATTAAGAACACTGCCGATAACATAAATGTAATGACATTGGTAACCTTATGGGCCTGGATTTTCTTTTGTTTAATGAAAACTAATGACAAAATGAGCAACAAGGAACACGTTGCATTGATACCACCAATAAGATGCGGCAGGAGATAGATAAATGAAGGTTTGTTGGCCGGAGGTGGAACCAGCTTCAGTATAATAACGACAACTAAAACTACTGCAGAAACGATCCAGATTAACCTGGAGAAAAATTTATCATTTAAAGTCATGGTGTATATTATCTACCGTCTGTATTGTTACGTAATTCTTCTACAATAAGGACTTTAATCTCCTCATCTAATTTGGTATAGTCTTCCTGAGCGGAAATATCATAAAAGCCTCTGATATGTTGACGGGGGTCTATCAGGACAAATAAATTATTATAAGCGAAAGTGGTTTTGCCATTTTCAATTTTTTGAACGGCATCAAGAAGTAGTCCTTTATAAATAAGGTTATAGACCTGGGTACTATCACCGGTTAACAAGTCCCACTTGCCCGGTACGGCTTGGTGTTTGGCAGCATATTTAGCTAAAACATCAGGGGTATCCCTTTTAGGGTCGATGCTTAAGCTAACGAAACTAATCACCTTATTTTTACCATAGGTTTTTTGCAAAACCTTCAGTGCATTATTGGCTGTAAGTGTAGCCTGGTTATCGCTGGTATAGAAAAGGTTTAATACCACAATCTCCTTATCGAAGTTTTTCCAGCTCACCGTATCTCCCTGCTGATTCAATAATTTAAAATCACTGATCTGGTGGAAATTTGTATCTGGTATTTTAGTGCCCTTTACAGAATGAAAAGTTGACGCAACAGTTTTCGGTCCAAAATAAGGAAGTGGCTTATACCGGTTCTTTCCTTTGTCTTGTAGCTGATAATATAAAAATCCTGGTACCGCTAATATGGTGACCAGGATTAATATTTTTTTAATAGGAAATAATTTCATGTATTTAAACAGCCATGTGCAAATGCAGGAAGTTTCCTTCAATAAGCATCAACACAATGAAGTAAATGATGAATATAAAGGTGACAGATAATGATAACTGTAAGCCTAGTTTCTCATACTTCAAGTGCATAAAATAAGCAACAATATAAAATGCTTTAAGTAATGTTAAAGCGATGTAAATAAAGTTACCAACTGCATGAGACATATAACCATGTGGAAGAACCCATAAGGCAATGATGAATTCGATAACTGTAATCAATAACAGGATACCGAAAACCTGCCATATTTTTTTCTTACTTAAACCAGCATGGTCATCGTGCGCGTGTCCTTCTGCTGTATGTATGTTATGTTCTGACATTATATTTTTTATAAAAAGATTAAACCAAATAAAAGAAAGTAAATACGAATACCCATACTAAATCAACAAAGTGCCAGTATAAGCCTACTTTTTCTACCATTAAATAAGAACCGCGTTTTTCAAAAACACCATTAATCGTCATACATAAGATGATGATGTTAATGATGACACCTGTAAATACGTGGAATCCGTGGAAACCAGTGATGGTGAAGAATAAGTTAGAGAACTGTAATGCAGCTACCGTAGATACAGGACCATTAAAATAATGTTGAAGTGCTGCGGGATCAGGGTAAGAGGCAAACCAAAAGCCTTCATGATGTAAGTGTGTCCATTCTAATGCCTGGCAACCTAAGAACATTAAACCACCAATGATGGTAGCAACCATCCACCAGATAACTTCTTTTTTAGCTCTTCTATGACCAGCTTCAACAGCAAGTACCATAGTTACTGAACTCATGATCAAAATAAAAGTCATGATACCTACAAACACCAGAGGTGCTCCTGAATCTGTAATGCCTGGAATTGACTGGAAAACTAAATCCGGATCTGGCCAGGTAAACTTAGTAAACCTTTGTGCACCATAATACACGAGTAATGAGGAGAATGTAAATGCATCAGAAAGCAAGAAAAACCACATCATTATTTTGCCATACTCTACGGACCATGGTGAACGTCCGCCGCTCCATGCAGTAGTTTTTACCTGATCTAATTGTGATAATGAATCCATTTTATTGATTGTAATAGTTTGTTAAAAAATCTAACTGTTCAAAAGTAAAAAAACATACAGATATATCCATAATATATCTATAAAATGCCAGAATATGGAAGATATTTCCATTCTAAATTGTAACCTATCCTCAGATATATGGCCGTAAGCACCAACTAAGGCACCAGCAATAATGGATAGCCCGGCAATAATGTGCAGCAAGTGAAATCCAGATACTATATAAATGATGGAAATTGCAGCATTATTATTCAACAATACTGCACCACTGTGGTATAAACTCGACCATGCTTCAATTTGAAGATAGCCAAAAGAAACACCCAATAAAAGCGTTAACCACAAAAATACTTTCTGCTGTTGAAATTGTTTATTTCTGAAAGCCCTTGAAGCAAGAAATAAAGCAACGCTACTGCATAAAAGTACGAGTGTGCTGTACATAAAAACATCTGGCAACACCAAACCATGTCCTTTGCCTTTTGATGCGGCAAAAACAATGTAATAACTCGTCCAGCCACCAAACATGATGGTTGAGGAAACTACAAATAACCAAATAATAAATTTCTTTGGCTTGAAATCAGACTTTTCGCGCTGCTCTCTATCCTTAACTGATTGATCCATTAATGGTATAATTATTTAGTTATAAAATCAAATAACAGTACTACCTGTACTATCGGTAAATAAAAGAAGGAACAAAACATCAACTTCTTGGCACTCGGCAAATCAAGGTTAAGGTATAGCTTTAAAGCATACCATGCAAAAACCAAACCTGCAATTAAGGAAATGCCTCCAATGTAATAACCACCGAAACCATAAAACGTAGGTAACAAGCTGATCGGAATTAAAATGATGGCACTTAATAAGGTTATCAATGCACTTATTTTATCTCTTTTAGTGGTTGGTAATAAGCGGAAACCTGCTTTTTTATAGTCATCATCTAGTACCCATGCAATAGCCCAAAAGTGAGGGAATTGCCATGCAAACTGTACTAAAAATAAAATAACAGCGATGGTATAGTCAATAGGATAAAAAGTAGTTGATTTACCTAATGCTGCAAGGTAACCAATAAGGGGTGGCAAGGCTCCTGGTATAGCCCCTATAAAAACAGCTATTGGAGATTTACGCTTCATTGGCGTATAAGCGAATGCATAAAGCAAAATAGAAAAAACAGATAATAAGCCTGTTTCCAGGTTAAGTTTTCCCAACAGCCATGTACCAAACATACCCATTACAAGGCCCATTACTAACCCCTGCCCGGTAGTCATTCTACCAGCAGGCATAGGCCTGTCTTTAGTTCTGGTCATGAGCTTATCTAAATCCTTTTCGATAATTTCATTAAAGCAATTGGCTGCTGCTGTAACAAAAAATCCGCCTGCAATTAAGATCAACCAGCCATTCCAGTCAATTCCAGGGATATCACCTCTGGAAACTTGCATCTTAGATCCCATCAAAAATGTAATAGACGCAGAAAATACAACTAGAAATGTAAGTCTGAATTTAATAAGTTTTGAAAAATCTGCTAAATATGGTTTCAAATTATAGTTTTTAATTAATGTTTATACGTACTTGTCCTATACACCAACAGATATAAATAAAATTGCAGCGTGAATAATACCATGGAGAACAATATGTGTATTGCTTGTGCATATGGAGGCAGAGCAAAGTTAGATAATAAAATGCCACTTAAGACCTGCACAATTAAAACAATTACAATAGAATTACCTACCCAAAGCTCCGTGGCTTTACCACCAAATTTATCCATCACCAACTTGTAGAGCATTACATTAGCCACTGCTACCAGTATGGCTAAATCTCTGTGGTAGACGAATATATTGCCAACGTTGCCTACCCAAGTTTCCCTCGCAGAATAAAACAAGTTTTTAGAAATTATATCAATAGCTTCCCTTACTTCTGTACCCAGAATAATTTGAATAATACTTAATATGATGGAAGAAATGACAACTACTTTTAACCATACCATCGAAGAGATCACGATTACCTTTTCTTTATGGAGTTGTTGTGCATATTCATAGGTGTACACTTGGATAGCTAAAATAACCAGGACTAACAACATATGAACCGTAACAACCCATTGTAATAAATTGGTGGAAACAACAATAGATCCTAACCAGGCTTGAAATGCGACAATAAAAAGATTAACGATGCTGAGTATTAAAATACGTTTAGCAATTTTACGATAAGCAAATGAGTAGGCAGCGACAGCCAGCATAAAGAAGCCTGTTAATGCACCGGCCAGCCTGTTGAGGTATTCTGTCCAGGTTTTTGCTACATTAAACTCTTCATGTTCTAAAATGGACTGATCATGGCGAATTTGATCTGCGAGGTGTTTTTTACCGAGTTTATCTAAGGAACGTGCAAAGCGCTCATTCTTAGCCATACGTTGTTCAACATATTTAGCCTTATAATCTGCGGGTAACTGATCCACCGAGGTTGGTGGTATATACTGACCAAAGCATTTAGGCCAATCCGGACATCCCATCCCTGAACCCGTGCTACGCACAATTCCCCCAGCAAGAACGACCAATAAAGTCACTGCAATGGTGATAAGATTAAGCCTGATAAATCTGGCCTGTGATTTAGGGATCATGGATGTTTTTTAAAAGAAATGAGGTACCTGTTGTAAGTATTTACTCACTGCAGATACCCCATCTTCTATATAAAACTAAAATTAGTCTTGTGTACTTTTTGCTTCAGCTTCTTGTTTCAAGAACCATTCTTTTTGAATACGCTCTGATTCGGCATTACCTTCAAAATCATGTGGCATGTTTGAATTCATTGTTTCAGAGAAAGGTACTGTTTGAGGAATGAAATCTTCTTCAGCACCTGGTTTGCTATAGTCATATGGCCAACGGTATACTGTTGGCAATTCTCCTGGCCAGTTACCATGTAGGTGTTCAACTGGAGCAGTCCATTCTAAAGTATTTGCACCCCAAGGATTCTGATCAGCTTTTTTACCTTTGAAAATCGAGTAAAAGAAGTTGAATAAGAAAGCAACCTGTGCTAATGCAGCTACAATTGCTGCCCAGGTAACGAATACGTTAACTGTAACCCATTTTTGCATGAACTCAAATTCAGTGAAGGCGTAATAACGACGCGGCACACCATCTAATCCCAAAAAGTGCAATGGGAAGAAAACAAGGTAAGCACAGATAAACGTTATCCAGAAGTGTAGGTAACCTAATTTAGCGTTCATCATTCTTCCGAACATTCTAGGGAACCAGTGATAAACCCCAGCCAGCATACCAAAGATGGCAGCAGAACCCATTACAAGGTGGAAGTGGGCAACAACGAAGTAAGTATCATGTAAGTTGATATCCAGGGAAGCATTACCCAAGAAGATACCTGTTAAACCGCCAGAGATAAAGAAAGATACTAAACCAATAGCAAATAACATACCTGGTGTAAACCTGATGTTACCTCTCCATAATGTAGCCAGGTAATTAAAGGTTTTTACAGCAGATGGTACCGCAATGATCAATGTAGTGATCATAAATACACCACCTAATAAAGGATTCATCCCCGTAACAAACATATGGTGACCCCATACGATAAATGACAATACGGTAATACCAATTAATGAATAAACCATGGCATGGTAACCGAAGATAGGTTTTCTAGAGTTAACAGAAATCACTTCAGAAGAGATACCTAAGGCTGGCATAATAACAATGTATACCTCAGGGTGACCTAAGAACCAGAATAAATGTTGCCATAAGATCGGCGATCCACCTTCGTTAGGAAGTACTTGAGTACCCATAACGATATCAGACAAGTAGAAACTTGTACCGAAACTTCTATCAAATATTAAAAGAACAACACCAGCAACTAATACAGGGAAAGATAACACACCTAGGATGGCAGTTAAAAAGAAAGCCCAGATAGTTAAAGGCATTTTCCACATATCCATACCTTTAGTACGCATGTTTAATACAGTACTTACATAGTTGATACCACCCATTAATTGAGAAGCAACAAAAAGAACCATACTGATTAACCACATCGTCATCCCTAAACCAGAACCTGAAATTGCCGTCGGCAATGCAGATAATGGAGGGTAAACTGTCCAACCAGCACTTGCCGGTCCGGTTTGTATAAAGAAAGAGCCCATCATCACGATACAAGCGATCAGGAAGAACCAGTAAGATAACATGTTCAGAAATGGCGAAGCCATATCTCTTGCACCGAGTTGCAAAGGAATAAGAAGGTTACTAAAAGTACCACTCAGTCCTGCTGTTAATACAAAGAATACCATGATGGTACCGTGAATGGTAACCAGGGCAAGGTAAAAATCGGGTTTAATTCTACCACCTTCAGCCCATTTACCTAAAAACGTCTCCAGAATCGGGAAACTTTTATCTGGCCAGGCTAACTGCAGACGAAAAAGAATAGACAAGCCCATGGCAATAACGGCCATGATAATCCCTGTTATCAAAAACTGCTTAGCGATCATTTTGTGATCTTGACTAAATACGTATTTTGACCAGAAAGACTGCTCGTGATGACCATGTGAATGATCCTCGTTGTGCGTATTGTGTAAAGTTATAGTTGACATAATGCTTTATTCCTGTATTTTTAATTTTTTAAAGCCAGTTGATTTGTTGTAACTGCAGCTGAATCTTTAACCGTTGTATCTGCAGGAGCAGTAACAGGCTCAGCTACTAAAGGCAGATTAAATTCTTTCCTTAAGTCGTTATTGATATAAACAGGCTGTTTTTTAATCCACTCATTATATTCTTCCTGAGAAACAACTCTTACTGTTTTTTGCATGTTAAAGTGACCTTGACCACAAATCTTAGCACATAATAAAACATATTTAAATGCAGGATCATTGACTTTGGTTTGCATCTCAGCCGTGGTGATGGTTGGCGTAAATTCAAAATACGAAGCCATACCTGGAACAGTATTCAATTGTACCCTGAAATGTGGCATGTAAAAACTGTGAAGCACATCCTTACTGGTTAAAGTGAACCTTACTGGTTTATTTACCGGAAGAACGATTTCATCTGCCATTTGATCATCCAGATTATTTTTATCTGTAAAATCCATTCCTAAACCATTCTGAGAAGTAATCAGTTTAAAGTTTTTACGACCAACAACACCATCAGCACCCGCATAACGAATAGCCCATGAGAATTGTGAACCTGTAACTTCAATACTTAATGGCTTATTGTTTGGATCTTCAACTTTGTAGAAAATTGATCTCCATGTTAAAAAGCCCATCAATACTAAAACTGTCAAAACCAATGCTGGTGTGATTGTCCAGATTTTCTCAATGGTATTGTTGTGAGGATAGTAGTAAGCTTTTCTATCACCTTTATGTCTGTAGATATAAGAGAAAGCGAATAAAAAGATGTGGGTAAGGATAAAGACAATAGTTGTGATAATTAAAGTGATGTTAAACATCTGATCAATTTTCTCACCATGTTCTGATGCTGCTTCCGGCAAGATCATCTTTCCATGAACTGTATATTCCCAATATACGCCATAAAGACCTACAATAAGGAATAAGGCAAACAGCACCGCATTGACCGCGTTCCAGTTAATGCCAATAGGTTTGTCTTGTGCTTCGCGGGTAAGTTCATAAACACGCATGGCCTTTCCTACTATCGCTATAAATAAGCACAGCAATAAAAAGAGCATCGCGTAAAAAATTGCCGATTTATAGATCGGCCCCATGTCTACAGGTTTTGCTGCAGCCGTGGCGGCAGCACCTGCGGCAGCTTCCTGAGCATAGGCGCTGGTACTTGCAAACGCAGTTACCATTACCGCTGAAACCGCCATTGTTTTATTACTTATAAATTTTCTTAAACTCATTTTCTTAAAGGTAGTACGCTGTACTTCTACACAATTAATTAATTCTTATTATAATCACCAGTTACAAATGGTGATTCAAACTCTCCTGTAAAAAAGGATGGTTTTTAGCTATTAATGGCTTCTTACTTAAAGCAGTTAACACGGCAAAGGTAAACAAACCTACGAAACCTACCGCTGTACCAACTTCAATAAATCCAAATCCATTATGTTCTTCTACGGCACCTGGCATAATCATTTGGTAATAATCAACCCAGTGACCTAACAATACAAGGATAGAAACGACTAATAATGAATTTTCTTTTCTCTTGTTATCACGGTCCATCAATAATAATACTGGTGCTAAGAAGTTCAATACCAGGTTTAACCAGAACCAGAACTTATAAAATTCAAAACGTTTATAGAAATAAACGGTTTCTTCCGGCATGTTAGCATAGTAGATCAATAAAAACTGAGCAAACCATACATAAGTCCAGAAAATAGAGAAACCAAAGATGAATTGACCAAGGTTATGCAAGTGACTGTTGTTAACCCATGGCATATAACCTGATTTTCTTAACAGAATCAAGATGATAGCGATGATTGCTAAACTGCTTACCCACATTGCTGCGAAGTTGTACCAACCAAACATGGTAGAGAACCAGTGTGCCTCTAAAGACATAATAGTATCAAAAGCAAAGATTGGTTGTGTAAAACCGTAGATCACTAAAAATATACAAGAGTATTTAAAGCTTTTGCGGTAAGAATTTAAACCACCTTCTAAATCTTCATTGTTAGACAACCTGCTTAATAAAACAGCGAAGAAGCTATAAAGCGCAAGGAAGATAATCTGACGGGCCATAAAGAATGGCGCGTTTAAAAAAGCAGACTTTCCCTGAATAAGTTTATCAAAATTAGGACTGTTCGGATCAGTTAATCCTGGAGCATACCAGTGGTGATAAAGATTGTGTGAATATAAACCTGAGCCTACAATAACAACTAAGATAACAGCTGCGATAGGCAGTGTCTTTGCCATTGCTTCTGGCACACGTAAAATAGAGGCAGACCATCCTGCCTGTGCAACAAATTGAATTGCTAAAAAGAAGGCCCCTGACATACATACGCATGCAAAGTAGTATCCCATTAGTAACAGGTTTGCAAAAGTCCGCTCATGAAGATCATGATTAGAAAAACCATATGCTATAGCCGCTATACCAATAACGATAGCGATTACACTCAAAGTTTTTGCTTTTCCTGTAAACTCAAACTGCTCAGTAAAATTATAATTATGAGTTCCCATTTATTCTTGCTTTTCTATTGTATTTTTTGTAATTGTTGAACATACATCACTACTTTCCATCTTTCTTCAGGAGTTAACTGGGATGCATGTGAACCCATGTTGTTTAATCCATACATAATGGTATGATAAATCTTTCCAGCAGATAAATCCTTCATTAGACCACCACGTGATGACGCTGCATCTCCATGGTATGACGGTACACCAGTGTATTTCTCAATCTGTACCAGGTGGCCTTTTCCATCACCATTATCACCATGACAAGGTGAGCAGAAAACAGTGTAGTAATGTTTACCTGAAACCAGGTTTTTTTCTGTTAAAGCCAATGGGTTAACCAAGGCTGCACCAGCAGCTTCATAACCTTCTTTGGTATTTGCATACTCATACTTTACAAAACCTATTGGATCCGTATTTGGAGGAGGTGTTTGTGCGGTCTGCCCGTTTGCAAAATTCTTGTTAGGCTGATCTGGATTATAAGCAAGAGGATCATACATATTTCTTGAATACTCCAATCCCGGACTGCTTTTATCGCTGCATGATGAAAAAGACACAGCTACAGTTAATGCAAATAATGCTACATATACTATTTTAGTCTTATTCATAGCTAATATATTTCCTTTCATTATATTTTACTTCTAAAGCCCCTGCGTCTTTTAACAGGTTGTCTATTTTGCTATGTTCAACATTTTCTTTCGCATCAATAGCGATGATAAACCTGTCGTCAGTAGCTCTTAAATCCATTACTCTTGGTGCTCTTCCTGGGAACAAATGTGTAGATGCATAATAAGAACCTACTAAACCAAAAGCACAAAATAAGATCGTTAACTCAAATGTGATTGGTATAAAATCTGCCAAAGGAAAGTGTGGCTTACCACCTATGTTTATAGGCCAGTCAACAGACGTTGCCCAGTATACAAACGAAAGCATGGTGATGGTACCGGTTATACCGAAGCAAAATGCTGCAATATCTAACCTTGAACGTTTCACTCCTAATTTGGCTTCGATGCCATGTATAGGCATAGGCGTATACACATCATGTATCTTAATGTTATTTTCCTGCAACTTGTCGATGCCATGCATCATTTCGTCAGGATCACCAAAACTGCCTAAGATATATTTGATATTACTCATGGTTATATTTTTGCGTATTCTTCTTGTTTAACACTATCGAACTTATCTAAAGACTCTACATATTCATCTACTTGTTCTTTATCAAGATGTCCTTCTTTAATCAACTCTAATTTTCTTTGCTCACTTGATGTTTTCAACAATAGTTTAACCTCTGCGATAGCGATTGAAGGAAGAACCCTTAGGAATAATAAAAACAAAGTAAAGAAAAGACCAATAGATCCAACAAATACAGCTACATCTACCCATGTTGGATAAAACATCGCCCAACTTGATGGTAAATAATCACGGTGAAGGGAAGTCACGATAATTACAAAACGCTCAAACCACATACCTATGTTTACAACAATAGATAGAATCCAGGTTGCAGGTATACTAGTACGGATTTTTTTGAACCAAAGTAATTGCGGTGAGATCACGTTACAGGTCATCATCATCCAGTATGCCCACCAGTAAGGACCAGTAGAACGGTTGATAAATGCGTATTGCTCATATTCAGAACCTGAATACCAGGCAATAAAGAACTCCGTTAAGTAAGCCACACCAACGATAGATCCTGTTAAGATGATGATTTTATTCATCGACTCAATGTGGAACATTGTGATGTAGTTTTCTAAGCCCATTACCTTACGTACAACCAATAACAGGGTTAATACCATGGCAAACCCAGAGAAAATAGCTCCGGCCACGAAATAAGGAGGGAAAATTGTAGTGTGCCATCCAGGAATTACAGATGTTGCAAAGTCCATGGATACAATAGTGTGTACTGAAAGTACAAGTGGAGTAGAGATACCGGCAAGGATTAAAGACACAGCTTCAAAACGTTGCCATGTTTTAACGTTACCATTCCATCCGAAGGAAAGAACTGTATATACTCTTTTCTTAAAGCCTTGTGCACGGTCACGAATGGTTGCAATATCCGGAAGTAAACCTGTGTACCAAAATAATAAGGATACAGAGAAGTAAGTGGAGATGGCAAACATATCCCAAACCAATGGGGAGTTAAAGTTAACCCATAAAGAGCCAAACTGGTTAGGTAAAGGTAAAACCCAATAAGCTAACCATGGTCTTCCCATGTGGGATACTACATATGTAGCGGCACAGATAACGGCAAAAATTGTCATTGCCTCTGCAGATCTGTTAATGGAGTTTCTCCAGTTTTGACGGAAGAGTAAGAGTACCGCTGAAATTAACGTTCCAGCATGTCCAATACCTACCCACCATACGAAACCGGTGATATCCCACGCCCATCCTACAGTTTTGTTTAATCCCCATGCACCAATACCGGTCCAGAAGGTGTAGCCCACAGCGAATACCCATAAAAGGGCACCCAATGCTGCTACAATAAATCCTATCCACCATGCCTTATTCGGCTTGTTTTCCACCGGTGTTAAAATATCATCCGTAATTTTTTTATACGTGATATTATTACCGGTGATTAGTGGTTCTCTTAATATTGATTCGTTATGTCCTGACATATCATTTTTTATTTAATATCAGCTTACGCTAGTATTGTATCTGTATTCCTAATTTTTGTCATATATCCGATACCCGGTTGTACGTTAATTTCTTCTAAAACGTAGTAAGTACGCTCACCACGTAATGCTTTAGAAACTTCCGAATCCGGATCGTTACCGTCACCAAATATAATTGCATTTGCTGAACAAGCTTGTTGACAAGCCATCTGGATATCACCATCTTTCAATGGACGTTTTTCCAATTTAGCTGCTAATTTACCACCTTGTATTCTCTGGATACACATAGAGCATTTTTCCATTACCCCTCTAGAACGAGCAGTAACGTCAGGATTAAGGACTAATTGTGTAAACTCGTTATTCAGGTAATTATCGAAACGAGAATCATTCCAGTAGTTGAACCAGTTAAAACGACGAACTTTATATGGACAGTTGTTTGCACAGTAACGAGTACCTACACAACGGTTATAAGCCATGTGGTTTAAACCGTCAGAAGAGTGAACCGTAGCTAAAACCGGACAAACAGTTTCACATGGAGCATGGTCACAGTGTTGACATAGCATCGGTTGGTGAACTACAGAAACAAGGTCAAGATTTTCAAGGTCTGCAATTTCTTTCTCTTCAGTCACTTGATCACTGCCATTTTCAAAGCTGTAATAGCGATCGATACGAATCCAGTGCATCTCTCTTCTTTTGCGAACCTCTTCACGGCCAACAACAGGAATGTTATTTTCAACGTTACAAGCAACAATACAAGAACCACAACCTGTACAAGCATTCAAATCGATTGCCATTACCCAGTTGTTACCTGGTTTCTCATATTTATCCCATAAATCGTATGATTTGTGTTTTGCACCGTGGTTACCAGAACCTGCAGCAGGGTCTTTTACGTATTCTTTAAATGAAGCTTCACGAATAATGTTTCTACCTTCAAAAGAGTGGTGTGTTTGTGTTTGTGCTAATTCATATGTTGAACCCGTACCAGACAAAGTAACCGTTGTAGCGTATTGTAATGTTCCGTTAGCAAAAGCAACAAATGGATAAGCATTCTTACCTACGTTATCACCAACCTTACCAACTTTGGTACGGCCATAACCTAAGGCAATAGATGCTGTTCCTTGTGCCTGACCTGGCTGGATTAAAACTGGCAAGTCAATAGTATAACCGTTAGCGCCTTTAACAGAAACAACGTCAAACTCTTTATAGCCTAATTGCTCAGCAAACTTAGGTGCGATAGCAATAAAGTTGTCCCAGGTTACCTTAGTAACAGGATCAGGTAGTTCTTGTAAAAATGCATTGTTAGCATGTTTACCATTACGCATTGGCACACTTTCGTAAACTTGCAATTCAATATCCTTAGCTAAAGCTTTGCTGCTTGTCACTATAGATTGTGCAACCGCATCTAACGATAAACTGAAGGTGTAAGCACCTGCAGCTTTCGGCGCTGCAGCGAAAGCACCTGTTTGCAACAATTCATTCCATGATTTGCCAATAACAGGTAGAATATTTTTCTCCCAGTTATTGCGCACATATTGATAGTAATCCTGAACTGGTGCATTAGACCATACCAATAAACTTTGCTCAGCCTGGCGTGAATTAAACACCGGGTTAATTGTTGGTTGGATAATGGAATAAGAATTTGCATAGCTATTTGCATCACCCCATGACTCTAAATAGTTTTGGTTAGTCGCAATAACATCACAAAGCGAAGAAGTTTCATCTTTACGATCAGAGAAAGAAACTTTTAAGGCAACCTTAGCTAAGGCATCAGTGAAAGTTTTAGTATCTATAGCATCATAAGCAGGATTGGCGTTTAAGAAGAAAACAGCACCAACTTCACCTCTGTTCATTTCATTGATCAATTCTTTAAACTCAGCATCGTTACCAGCGTAAAGCGTGCAAGGATTATCTAAGTCTATTGTAGTACCGTAGCTACCGATAGCGGAGTTAATGGCATTGACAAGAATTTGAGTAGAAACATCATTAGAACCACAAACCACTAAAGATTTGCCTTTATTCTGCAATAATTCTTTAGCTACTAGTTTAAGTGCTTTATCAGCTGTAGTATTGTTTGGCAATGCAGCACCTGCTAAAGAACTTCCTGTAATGGCATTGTATAATGCAATTAATGCAGGCCCTTGTTCAGATAACTTCAATGGTAAACGCGTATCAGCGTTAGTACCAGTGATGCTCATCCCAGCTTCAAACTGAAAATGTCTGGACATTTTCCCTTTAGCTAAAGATTTGTTATTTCTGTTAGTAACATATTGTGAAGTATATTCTTCACCATTAATCCATGTTCCAAGGAAATCAGCAGCAAAACTCACAATCAGGTCAGCCTGATCGAAGTTATATTTAGGCAATACAGCTTTACCAAAGCTATTTTCATTTGCCTTTAAGATACCAGTATAAGATACGGCATCATATTGTATATGTTTAGTATTTGGGTAAGCTGCTGTAAAGTCTGCAACAACACTTCTTGTTGAAGGACTGTTTACAGACGAGGAAACAATACGTAATTTCTTGCCCGAAGCCTGAACCTTACTTAATTCACCTTTTACAAACTCATCCACCTTAGCCCATGTAGTTTCCTCGTTTTTAACAACCGGAACTTTAAGCTTAGAAACATCGTACAAATCTAATACAGAAGCCTGCGCTTGTGCATCAGTACCTGTATTGAATTGTCCTGCACCTGGATTTGGTTCTATTTTAATTGGTCTTCCCTCTCTGGTTTTAACCAGAATACTTTGTCCATTAAATGTAGACACATAGTAGTTAGGTATACCCGGAACAACCTCTTCCGGTTTAATCAAATAAGGGATTGATTTATGAACCGGCGCTGGCTGACAAGCAGCCAGGGTTACTGCACCTAATCCAAAACCTAACGCCTTTAAAAAGTCGCGGCGAGGAGTTACGGTACTTAGTCCTGCTTCATTTAAAACATCTTCTATTGGAAGGGGCTCAGAAAATTCGTTTTTGTTGTTTTCAACAAAATCCGGAGTGTTTTTATACTCTTCTAAGCCTTTCCAGTATTTTTTATTGCTTTCCATTTAAGCTTTATTACTGTTTATCGAACGTTTCTTTTTATACTCTATTAATAGTGGCATTTACCACATTCTAAACCACCAAGGGCTGCAGGCGTAATTTTTTCGCCATTTTTGATTTTCTCATGAGCCTCAATGATTTTTGTGTAGAATGCATTATCCTTCACATCCAACTCTGTGCTCTTGTGACACTCGATACACCATTTCATGGTTAAAGGAGAGTACTGATAAATCTCTTCCATGGTATCTACCGGACCGTGACAAGCAAAACAAACTGGTTCGTTTGGCTTCAATCCTTTTTCTTTTCTAATTGCATCTTCTGCAACCACTACGTGTTGTGAGTGATTGAAATAAGCAAAGTCAGGAAGGTTGTGTACACGTACCCATTCAACAGGCTTTTCTTTAGTTTTATCATACGTCATTTTATCCGCATCATAACCCATTGCATTGTAGATCTTCTGAATTTCCGGAGAAATGTTTCCATCATGGTTATCTCTACCCTGAACCTGCTTGTGACAGTTCATACATACATTTAACGATGGAATTGAAGCATTTTTAGATTTAAACGCTCCTGAGTGACAGTATTGACAGTCAATCTGATTTACACCAGCGTGAAGCTCATGTGAGAATTTAATTGGCTGTACAGGTTGGTAACCAGTGTGAACACCAGTATTCCACATGCCCATCCATCCATAAGAACCTAAGGCTGCAACTAAACACAGGATAAAGAAGAATATAAATTTCTTATTCTTAAATAACCCGCCGATACCTTGCGTTAAGCTTACTTTTTCTGGCTCAACAACTTCAATACCTTGTTTCTGTAAAATTAAGCGCTCCAGCATTTTGATGGCTTTCGCTAAAACCACTAAAACAATAATAGAGATGATGATGATGGCGATCACACCGGCAATAGAGAAGTTAGAAACTTCATCCGTTGCAGTAGCACCAACAGCTTCACCTGCTTTCTTAGGTTCACCAGCTTTTACATAAGCAAGAATACTTTTAATTTGATCTGGAGTCAAATTCGGGAATGCTGTCATTTCTGCATTTGCATTCCATTTTGAAGCCTCGATAGCTTGTTTGTCTCCTGAAGCAACCATTGCTGGCGCATTGTTGATCCACTTTAACAAAAACTCTTCACTTGTTGACGCTACAATAGGCTGCAATGCAGGGCCTGTCATGTCGCGGTCTAAAGCATGACAAGAAGTACACTTTTCTTTAAAGATTGTTCTTCCCTCAGCTACATCTTGTGCCTTTGTACTAAAAACGATTAAAACAGATAGAGCCGATAACATGATTGCCGACTTCCAAACTCTTCTAATGACCAATGAGATATCCCTCATAATGAGTATTTTATTCAATTTATTAAAAAACTTAAAGTTATATTCGATTTCCAGCTTCCTAGCCATACATCAAAAACGTCCACAAAAGTAAAGTTTATAAAGTTATCAATGACAAATTAATGACATCAATTACAATTTATATTCATTCTAAACAATACGTATAAGTGCGTTAAAAGACGTTAAACTGCACAAAAATCAAATTTTATAAAAAAACGACTTCCAAAATACTGGAAGCCGTTTGCATATTTAAATTACATTTTTAATATCCACGCAAATATCAATGGAGCAACAATTGTAGCATCAGATTCTACAATAAATTTAGGTGTATTGATATCTAATTTACCCCAGGTAATTTTTTCATTTGGCACGGCGCCAGAATAAGAACCATAAGAAGTGGTAGAATCAGAAATCTGGCAGAAATAACTCCAGAAAGGAATATTCGGCATTTCCATATCCTGGTAAAGCATCGGCACAACGCAAATAGGGAAATCACCAGCGATACCTCCGCCAATTTGGAAAAATCCAATTCCTTTACCTTCGCTGTTCGCAATATACCAGTCGGCTAACCAACCCATATATTCAATTCCACTTTTCATGGTTGTTGCCTTCATTTCTTTTTTCATTACATAAGAAGCGAAGATATTACCCATAGTAGAATCTTCCCATCCTGGTACTACTATAGGAAGGTTTTTTTCTGCCGCAGCAAGCATCCATGAATTTTTAGGGTCAATTTCATAATATTGTTCTAACACACCGCTCAACAACATTTTGTACATGAACTCATGTGGAAAATAACGCTCACCTGCATCATCAGCATCTTTCCATAATTTATGGATATGTTTTTGCAACCTGCGGAAAGCCTCTTCTTCAGGAATACAAGTATCTGTAACACGGTTATAATGGTTTTCTAAAAGATCCCATTCATCCTGAGGACTAAGGTCTCTGTAATTAGGTACTCTTTTGTAGTGTGAATGCGCTACAAGGTTCATGATGTCTTCTTCAAGATTGGCACCAGTACATGAAATAATAGATACTTTATCCTGACGAATCATTTCCGCTAAAGAAATGCCCAACTCAGCAGTACTCATTGCTCCAGCAAGGGTAATCATCATTTTTCCACCCTCATCTAAATGGGTTTCATAACCTTTTGCTGCATCCATCATTGCTGCAGAATTAAAATGAAGGTAATTACCCTCCATAAATTGCGATATAGGTCCTCTTGTGCTCATTTGTTTTTTCTTCTAATGCGCAAAAGTAGACAATTATTCCTATTAATGGTATCCAGCTGTTTATTCTGCCAATCTTTTGGCTCATTATTTAATTCCTGTACATTTGACCACAGCTAGCATTGCGGCATCAAACAAACGACATCCTAATGAAATCTTATACCTTATTTATATTATGCATTTTTTTTACTGCCACAACCTTCGCCCAGAAAAAAATAATTTCCCGTCTTTTATCTAATGAAATCGACACCACCAGAAAATCCAGCTTTATACCCATTCCTGTTTTGGGCTATAGCCAGGAATCAGGATTTGAATTTGGTGTAGGAACGTTATATTCCACCTATATGGATCGTAGTGATTCGCTGAACCGCAGTTCCAACTTTTCTGCACTCGGCTCTGTATCCACCAAAAAGCAATACAACTTTACCTTACGAAGTGATATTTATACGGCCGCCAATAAATACCACCTCATTGGTGAGTTTAAAATTAAAAGAACACCTTTTAATTATTATGGCATTGGCAACGACACCAAGGAAAGTCAGGAGAACAAAGTGCTGGAAAATCAATTCAAGATTTTATTGGAAGGCGAGAAAAGCCTTTTGAAAAACACTTACACCGGTGTGTCTGTAGGCTTCGAACATTATAAATTTACAGACAGAACGCCAGGCGGAATTTTTTCTGCTGAGCCTTCACTTGCCGGTAAAGATGGAGGTCATGTACTTTTTGTGGGCCTATCTCAAAGTCTGGACACCAGAAACTCAAACAACTACCCTACCAAGGGTTTCTTTGGAAGGGTAACCTATCAATATGCACCAAATGTGTTTACTAAAAGTGATTTTAGTATAAGTCAGATCAAGGTGAAGGTGAGTAACTTTTTTCCACTGGCCAACAGATTGGTGTTAGGCGTAAATGGTATATTTCATACGGTGCAGGGTGAGAATACGCCATTCTATTTATTGCCACAAATGGGTAATGATGAAATGATGCGTGGTTATTACAGAGGGCGCTACCGCGATGAAAATCTGCTTACTGCACAAACAGAGTTACGCTACCGTTTTACCAATAGGTTCGGTGTGGTTGCTTTTGCCGGCGCAGGTAGGGTTTATCAAAATGGCGACTTCAATTTTAAAGGACTGAAGCCAAATTATGGTGCTGGTGCACGTTATTTCTACGACCCTGCAAAAGGCTTAAGCATTAGACTTGATTATGGCGTTGGCAAAAAAGAACCTTTTGAAAAGCGCCAGAGTGGATTTTACATCAGCCTGGCGGAAGCCTTTTAGTATTTAATTTTAAAATGCTCTTTCGCTTGTCCTTTTTTAAAGTAAACCAGTCCAATCCAAAATAAATCTATGGTAACGGTAACTTGCGGGTGTGCTTTAATTTCTTCCCATGCTTCTTTCATGCCCTTGCTCCAATAAATGTCATCAAAAATTAAAAGAGAATGCTCGCCCACTTTAGGCAAACACCATTTAAAATAATTTAAGGTTGCCTCCTTGCGGTGGTTGCCATCAATATATACAAAGTCAATTTGTGGCTGTGCCTCTATAATGACAGGTAATAATTCATCAAAGTTCCCCACCTGCAATTCCACATTCGATAATTGTAGCGCCTTAAAGTTTTGTGCAGCCACAGCAGCTGTCTGCGGACAACCTTCTACGGTAAGCACATGAGCCTGCGGACAAGCTTTAGCCAGATAGGCCGTTGTTAAACCTAAACATGTACCCAATTCAATAATGCTGGCCGGCTTGTTTGCTTTTGCCAAACGATAGATCAGCTGTGCTAAACGGGGGGTCTTCAGTGCATTCTTTGCAATCTGCCTCACCTTTTTTTCTCTGTTTTTATTTAAATGAGAGCCTGCACCCAAATCGGTAACTTGAATTACTGTATCGTCATGATAGAGTTTTTTTCGCTGTTCTTCTATGCCGATATAATCATTATTGGAGTTAAAATCGTAAATTACCTCATCTGTAAGCTGATAAACAAATGGAGAATGTGTACCATGTCTACTTTTAGCGGTAAAACGATGCTTCAGAAAATCAATAAAAAAACTAAAAACCATAACCGCAAAAATAGACAAACGGATAATTGTAATTGCATAGAATGGAAAATAGTACAGAAATAAATGCTTTGGTTAAACTTCTTGATGATCCAGATAAAGAAGTATACGCACATGTAGAACAGCGTTTGCTGGAACATGGTACTGCTGCAGTGGGCTTTTTAGAGAGCGCCTGGGAGGAATCTATGGACACGCTACTTCAGGGTCGCATTGAAGAGCTGGTCCATCGCATACAATTCAACAGCGTAAAAGAAGACTTAAACTTATGGCACCTTAGTGGGGCTTTCGACTTGCTGCAGGGGGCCCTTGTGGTAAACCGTTACCAATATCCGGATTTGGATGAAGTGAAAATAATCAGCCAAATTGAAGAGATCAAAACAGAAGTATGGATAGGCTTACACCAGGAAATGAGTTCGATAGAGAAAATCAAACTCTTTAACCATGTTTTTTATAACTACTTTGGTTTTTCGGGGAACACCAAAAACCACCATGACCCTCAAAATTCTTATATCAACAAGGTAATAGAAAGTAAAAAGGGCAACCAGATTTCCCTGGCCATTATTTATGCCACCATTGCACAAAAACTAGAGCTACCTGTATATGGCATTAACTTACCGCAGCATTTTATTTTAGGTTATGTTGACGAAACCAGAAAGCAAGAACAGGAATTCAGTGTTTTATTTTATATCAATGCCTTTAACAAAGGAGCTATATTTGGCAAACATGATGTGGACCAGTTTCTCAGACAACTGAACCTTGAACCGCAACCCGGCTTTTATGCCCCCTGCAGCAATGTGGAAATCATTCGTAGAGTGGTGAGGAACCTGATTTCCGCTTACGAAAATGCAGGTTCTGTAGATAAAGTTGCAGAACTCAAAGAATTGCAGGAGATTCTCAATAATGAAATCTTTTAAGCTTACAGCAGCTTATTCATCTTAAGCCAGTTCTCTAAACGCTCAAACCACTTGTCGTCGGTAGTTTTATTGTTCATGCCAAAACCATGTCCGCCGGCCTGGTAAAGATGCACCTCAGCCTTCACCTTATTTTTAGATAAAGCCTGAGCGTAAGCCATGCTATTTTGCACCGGCACACCACCATCATCCATGGCATGCACTATAAATGTAGGTGGCGTAGTAGGCGTTACATTTCTTTCATTAGAGAAATATTCATTCTGCTCTGCAGTTGGCGTAGTACCCACTAAATTTTTTGCGGAGCCTGCATGTGGAGATTCCAAAAAGGAGATTACCGGATAGATCAAAATGGAGAAATCCGGGCGAAGGTTAACATCCTTTTTATCTAT
This sequence comes from Pedobacter sp., assembly GCF_045628745.1. Lineage (GTDB taxonomy): Bacteria > Bacteroidota > Bacteroidia > Sphingobacteriales > Sphingobacteriaceae > Pedobacter. Next base: position 26,632 of record NZ_JAZQPU010000054.1, on the reverse strand, counting down.
TTTAACATCACCGTAATGTACAGACATGCTGGCTGCAAGGTGACCGCCGGCAGAAAAGCCCATTACACCAATTTTGTCGGCCTGTATTTTATATTCAGCGGCATTTTTCCTTACCACATACATGGCCTGCTGAATGTCTTGCAAAGGGCCGAAAGATTTATCCACCATCAGTTCCTCATTGGGTAGCCTGTACTTCAAAACAAAGGCAGCAATACCAAGCTTGTTAAAAGCTTCGGCCACGGCAAAACCTTCATGGTCCATGGATAAAAGGCCATAACCACCCCCCGGACAAATAATGACCGCCGTACCCGTTGGATTTTCTTTAGGCAGGTATACACTTAAAGTAGGGGTAACTGCCTTACTGATGCGTACCGATCCATCTGCCCTTTTCTCAACAACTTCTTTGAAATCTTTGGGCAAAGGTTTTGTCCCGGGTATTTTACCCGGGTAAATAGGAATTACAGTTTGTGCCATTGCAGCAGTAGAAAATACAGTAAAAAATAAAAGGGCAGCGGAAAGTTTTCTCATTAGAATTCCATTAAATAAGCTTTTAAAAAATCATTCAATTCACCGTCTAAAACGGCTTGGGCATTAGAGGTTTCATAGTTAGTTCTTAAATCTTTAACTAACTTATAAGGGTGCAGCACATAATTTCTGATTTGCGAGCCCCATTCAATTTTCTTCTTTGAGCCTTCAATGGCAGCTGTAGCTTCCATGCGTTTACGCATTTCTATTTCATATAACTGCGACTTTAACAAGCGCAAAGCATTTTCTTTATTCTGAAGCTGCGAACGTGACTCCTGGTTTTTGATCACAATACCCGAAGGTTTATGGTACAAACGAACCGCGGTTTCTACTTTGTTTACATTTTGTCCGCCGGCACCACCAGAACGGAAGGTCTCAAACTCAATGTCAGAATCTTTGATATCAATTTCTATGGTGTCATCCACTAAAGGATAAACATAAACCGAAGCAAAAGAAGTATGCCTGCGGGCATTAGAATCAAAAGGAGAAATTCTCACCAATCGGTGAACGCCATTCTCCCCTTTCAGGTAGCCATAAGAAAAAGCACCCGCAAACTGAAGGGTCACAGATTTCACACCCGTTACCTCCCCTTCCTGGAAATCCTGCTCGGTTACTTTATAGCCATTCTTCTCCCCCCACATGATGTACATGCGCATCAGCATTGCCGCCCAGTCACAACTTTCAGTACCACCCGCTCCTGCTGTAATCTGCATTACCGCATAAAGCTGATCTTCCTTGTTGCTGAGCATATTTTTCAACTCAAGGTTTTCTATATCCTGCAGGCATTTTTCATATTGCGCCTGCATTTCCTCCTTGGTTGCCTCTCCGGCAACCATGAAGTCAAACATCACTTCTGTATCTTCCAGTTCACTTTGTACAGCCTGCCAGGCATCAGTCCAAACTTTTTTTGAGTTCAGTTCTGCCAAATGCTTTTCTGCTTTTTTAGGATCATCCCAAAAGCCCGGCTGCAGCGTTAGTTGTTGTGCAATATATATATCTTCAAGTCGGGTTTCGACGTCAAAGATGCCTCCTCAGCGACGCTACTCTGTCCCTTAAATCTTGTATTTGTTCTTTAGTCATGATACAAATATATCATAAATTAAAAGTCTTGCTTACAACATTCCTTTTAATTTATCCATCAGGCCTCCTTGCTCACCATCGCCACCTTTATCATCTTTATTTCCGCCAAACATATTGGTCAGGTCAGAAATTTGAAATTTACCATCAGGACCAGAAATCTGTGTCAGCATATCTTTTATGTCAAATGACTTGTCATTAGGGTCATTTGTTTTGTGTACAAATTTGCTCAAGATCCCCGGAATAAAAGTAGATGCAATTTTCTTAGCCGATTCCAGGTTAATGCCTAAGCCGGCAAGTTTCTCTGTAAAGCCTGAAGTGGCCTGCTGTGCAAGTGCACTATTTTCTGCATTGCCACCTTTAAAAGTATCTGCCAGCTGACTTACATTGCCTGATGCCATTTGTTGCTTTAAAGCATCAAATATGGATCCTGAAGCCGCTTGCATAACCGCTTCATTTTTTTCGTTTGGAATTTCCGGATTACTTACAATAGCATCCTGTGCATTCTCTTTGACCAGTTGATTCAGTTTTTCTAACATCTTGCTTGTTTTTAATTGATTAACAAAGAGTACAACCATATGACTACTCAATTTGTTTATCAAATTTATACTGGCCATCCTTCTAGCTAAAATAAACTATTACATTTACGATAAAATAAGATCTTATGCTACCAACTATAAATTTTACAGAAACCGAAGCCTATAAATACCTGGCTGATCATTTTATTAACATCAATGAGAAAAGTCTGAAAACTCTTTTTACGGAAGACCCTGCTCGTTTTGATAAATTCTCGATACTTTTTGAAGACATTCTCTTAGACTATTCAAAGAACAGAATAGATGACACCACCATGGCTTTATTGATACAGCTGGCTAAAGAATGTAAACTAGACCAGGCCATTAAAGCCATGTTTGATGGAGAGAAAATTAACCAGACAGAAGGCCGTGAAGTATTACATATTGCCTTAAGAAACCAGGGTAACAGTCCTATTTTGGTAGAAGGCAAAAATGTAATGGACGAGGTTAATAACGTGTTGGCAAAAATGGAGAAATTCAGTGCTGCCATTATTTCTGGGGATTGGAAAGGTTATACTGGAAAAGCCATTACTGATGTGGTAAACATTGGTATTGGAGGTTCAGACTTAGGCCCGGTAATGGTTACTGAAGGACTAAAGGCTTATAAAAACCACTTAAACCTTCACTTTGTATCCAATATTGATGGCACGCATATCATGGAAACGGTGAAAGGCTTAGACCCTGAAACTACTTTATTTTTAATTGCCTCAAAAACTTTTACCACACAAGAAACCATGACCAATGCCAATACGGCAAGAGAGTGGTTTTTAAAGAGCGGTGCACAGCAAGCAGATATCGCCAAACACTTTGCGGCCCTTTCTACCAATGCTAAAGATGTAAAGGCTTTTGGTATAGACACTGAAAACATGTTCGAGTTTTGGGATTGGGTAGGCGGCCGTTATTCTTTATGGAGCGCTATTGGTTTACCTATTGCCCTGAGCGTTGGTTTTGATAACTTTAAAGAATTACTTGCCGGTGCCCATGCTGCTGATGAGCACTTTAAAAATACTCCTTTTGAAAGCAATATCCCTGTTATTTTAGCGCTGATAGGTGTATGGCACATCAATTTCTTCAATGCAGAAACACAGGCTATTTTACCTTACGACCAATACATGCACCGTTTTGCTGCTTATTTCCAGCAGGGAGATATGGAAAGCAATGGTAAACATGTTGACAGAAATGGTGAGGAAGTGAGCTATGAAACAGGACCTATTATTTGGGGCGAGCCAGGAACAAATGGTCAGCATGCCTTTTACCAGTTGATACACCAGGGTACCCGTTTAATTCCTTGCGATTTTATTGCGCCAGCACAAAGTTTAAATCCTGTTGGTGAGCACCACCCTATTTTGTTGTCGAACTTTTTTGCACAAACCGAAGCTTTAATGAATGGAAAAACACTAGAGCAGGTAGTAGCAGAATTGCAAAAAGACGGCAAAACTGAAGAAGAAATTCAAAAAATTGCACCTTTTAAAGTATTTGAAGGTAACAGACCTACCAACTCAATTTTACTAAAACGTGTAACACCACGCAGCTTAGGTAGTCTGATTGCTATATACGAACATAAAATATTTGTACAGGGTATTATATGGAACATCTTTAGCTTTGACCAATGGGGTGTTGAATTGGGTAAGCAACTGGCCAAAAGCATCCTACCAGAATTGAAAGACGATGAGCCGGTAAATACGCACGATGCATCAACCAATGGTTTAATCAATCAGTTTAAAAGCTGGAGATAACAACAAAGCAAATTCATAAAAAACAAATAAAGTAAAAAATCAATCCAAACAAATGAAACCAAAATTCATTTTATCACTGCTGCTATCAGGTTTTTACCTGGTGGCCACAGCACAGCAGGTGAAATTTACCGAGTTTGACCTTGACAATGGTCTTCATGTGATTTTACATGAAGACAAAACTGCTCCTGTAGTAGTTGTTTCGGTCATGTATCATGTAGGTTCAAAAGACGAACAACCTGAAAGAACAGGTTTTGCACATTTTTTTGAACATCTCTTGTTTGAGGGAAGTCCGAATATGAAACGCGGTGAATTTATGAAAATAGTGAGTAGTAACGGCGGAGATAACAACGCCAATACTTCTCAAGACAGGACTTATTATTATGAAAGTTTCCCTTCAAACCAGCTTGAATTAGGCTTATGGCTGGAAAGTGAGCGCATGTTACATCCAAAAATCGATGTGGCAGGGGTTAAAACCCAAAATGAAGTGGTTAAAGAAGAGAAAAGAATGCGTATGGATAACTCGCCATATGGAAAATTTACACAAAACATCTTTACTAATTTATTTGAAGGACATCCTTATCGCTGGCAGCCTATAGGTTCTATGGAGCACCTTGATGCAGCGACTTTACCTGAGTTTCTTGCTTTCTTTAAAAAGTATTATGCACCAAACAATGCTGTTTTAACTATTGCCGGTGATATTGACCCGGGTAAAACAAAAGAGCTCGTTAAAAAATATTTTGATGAAGTGCCTAAAGGTGCGCCTGTTGTTAAACAAAAGTTTGAGTTGAAACCGATCACCAAACAAATTATTGACACTGCTTATGATGCGAATATTCAAATTCCGGCAATTTTTGCTGCCTACCGTGTGCCGGGCATGCAAAGCCGCGATAATAAAGTATTGGGCCTCATTAGCACCTTGCTTTCTGGTGGAGGTAGCTCCAGACTAAGCACTAAATTAGTTGATGATAAAAAAACAGCACTGCAGGTAGCAGCCTTCAATTATAGCCTTGAAGATTACGGGGCTTACATTACCTTTGCTTTGCCCAATAACAACACGCCATTAAACGACCTGTTAAAGGATATTGATGCAGAAGTAGAGCGTTTAAAAACCGACCTGATCAGTGAAAGTGAATATACAAAACTGCAAAACCAATTTGAGAATGGCTTTATCAGTGCCAACAGTAAAATGTTAGGTGTTGCTGAAAATCTTGCCAGTGGTTATACCTTTCAGAATAAAAATACCAACGATATCAATGAGGAACTAAATGTGGTAAAATCTATTACCAGGGAAGAAATTAGAGAGGTAGCACGCAAGTACTTGAATCAAAACCAGCGTGTTGTACTTTATTATTTACCTCAAAAATAGACTATTTTCATTCAACTCACATTTAAATTAACATGACCTCATCAGCCTGGGCTATAGCAATTCTGACAAGCTGAAGATAGGTTCATTACCAATTAAAAACGATTATATACTTATGAAAAAAGTATTTCTATTTGCCTCTGCAGTTTTGTTTATTCAAGTGGCTGCAGCGCAAAAATTAGATAGAAGCCAAAGACCAAAACCAGGTCCGGCACCAACGATTACCTTTGCAGATCCTGCAATATTTAAATTACCTAACGGCATTACCGTTTTGGTGGTGGAAAACCATAAATTACCTAAAGTAACTGCTTCTTTCAGTATTGATGCAGGCCAGATTACTGAAGGTGCAAAAGCTGGTGTGATGAGCCTTATGGGTGGCATGCTCAATGAAGGTACAACCACCAAAACTAAAGTACAATTTGATGAGGCGGTAGACCAGTTGGGTGCCGAGGTTGGCCTCCGTGCTTCGGGAGGCAGCGTATCTGCCTTAACCCGCTATTTCAGCAATGCTTTTATGTTGATGACAGATGCCTTGCGCAATCCATCATTCCCTCAAGCTTCTTTCGATAAGTTGAAATCACAAACCTTAACCGGTTTAAAATCTAACGAGCGCAGTGCCAAGGCTATCTCTAGCCGTGTAGTGAGTGCTTTAAGTTTTGGCATTAATCACCCTGCAGGTGAGTTTGAAACCGAAGAAAGTGTGAAGGCTTTGGCTTTAGCTGATGTCAAAAACGCTTATCAGAAATACATTACCCCTTCAAGAGGTTACCTTACTTTTGTAGGTGACATTACCCCTGCAAAGGCACATGAGCTTGCTTTAAAAGCTTTAGGTGACTGGAAAGGCCGTACTTTAACCCTTCCTGTTACTCCTTTGGTTAATAACCCTGCAAAGACCGAAATTAACATAGTTGATCTTCCTGGTGCCGTGCAATCAGAAATTACAGTCACCAATTTAGTCAACATCCCTTTAAGCAGCCCTGACTACCATGCTGTTTTACTGGCGAATGAAATACTTGGCGGTGGTGCAGATTCTAAATTGTATAGAAACCTGCGTGAACAACGGGGTTTCACCTATGGTGCTTATTCTTCCATAGGAACTGGTCGCTTTCAAAATAGTTTCTCTGCCAGCGCTGCAGTAAGGAATGAAAAAGTAGACAGTGCGGTGGTTGAATTTTTGAAAGAGATCAACAACATGCGCACACAAAAGGTAACCGCCGAAGAGTTGCAGAATACCAAAAACTATTACAACGGTTCATTTGCATTAGGTTTAGAAAACCCTGCTCGTATGGCTGGCTTTGCAAGCAGTATTCTAATTAATAACCTGCCTATAGACTTTTACCGTACTTATTTACAAAAAATTAATGCCGTTACTGCTGATGATATTTTGCGCGTGAGCAAAAAGTATTTTAACCATGACAATACACGCGTTGTTATTGTAGGCAAGCAGGATGCTTTTCTTCCAGGGTTAATTAAACAAGGTTTTATAGTAAAAACCTATGATCCCTATGCTGTACCTGTTAAGGCTCCAGCCATGGCAACAGTAAAATAGCTAATAGATCTCTATCCGTCACCTATTATTTAACCTATTTTTTAGAGAGCCTTCAGAGAGCCTTGGCAGGGCTATTGTATATCCATTCGATATAGGAAGGCCCTACGAAGGCCCTGCCAACGCCCTCTGAACGCTATGGAAACTATAACTTATCGAATCGACAACAGCTGCTTATAGAGCAGTGCCGGCCAGCTTCATTTATCTGCCTTGTTATTAAACTTTTAACGATAAGATTTGTCTATATTTAAGTTAAAATACAAACTTATGAAAACGCTTAAAAACTATATGGTCGCTGTTATGTCCATACTTTGTATACCAGCATTTGCGCAAACTGATAAAGCAACAACCGAAAAAATTATAGAGAACCAGGATTTCGTTTTTGTAGCCACCACAGCCATGCCGCTTTCAAGTCAGGATGTATCTGCTATTTTATACAAGCTAAACAGCCCTAATTCATCTGGAGCCATCAACTTATCTGGCAGCCGCTACGACCTGGTGGTCAAAAAAGATAGCGTTGTTGCCTACCTCCCATTTTATGGAAGGTCTTATTCTGCTAATTTAGATCCTAATGAAGCAGGCATTAAATTCAACTCCAAATCTTTCAGCTACGAGAAAACCAAACGTAAAAAAGGAGGATGGAACATTGTTATTGTGCCTAAAGATGTTAAAGATCATCAAAAAATGACCTTATACGTTACAGAAAGTGGCTATGCTACCTTAAATGTAATGAACAACAACAGACAGCCCATATCTTTCAATGGCTATCTGATGGAGGCAAAAAAGAAACCTTAAGGGTTATGGTTAAGGCACCAGTTTAATTTCGAAGAGTTTATCAAAACGCTTTCCGGTTACAAAAAGCCTTTTGCCTTTGTTGTCCCAGGCAATGCCATTGAGAACGTCTGTGTTGGCAAATCTATCTTTTTCAGGCAAGAGGTTAGATAAATCTATATAACGCTCGATAGCGCCGCTTTGCGGGTTGATGATCACTATATTATCGGTCTGGTAGACGTTGGCATAAATTTTACCGTCAATGTATTCCAGTTCATTCAACTGGTCTACTTGTCCTTTGTTATCGTAAACCTCTATAAAGGACTCTTCTTTGTAGGTGTCTTTGTTGAGGAACCAGATTCTGTTGGTGCCATCAGACTTGATGAGCTGTTTGCCATCAAAGGTTAAACCCCAGCCTTCGCGACTGTTCTGGTAGGGGAAAGTTCCGGTTTGTTTCAACGATTTTGCATCATAAATGAACCCTAAATTGGCTTGCCAGGTCAGGAGTACTATTTTATCGCCAATAAGGGTGGACCCTTCAGCAAAGTATTTTTTATCTATGTCTATGCGCTGTAAAGCCTTGCCAGATTTCAGGTCTACCCATCTTAAGGTTGAAGAACCATACTCCCCTGTGCTCTCCAGGAATTTACCATCGTGGTATTCTAAACCTTGGGTGTAAGAGGTGGTATCGTGCGGAAAAACATTAATTACTTTATAACCATCAATTGGAGGCACAATAGCAGATTTCACTTCTATATTGACAGTGATGGTATCTTTCTGCTGGCCATTATCTACCACTGCTGAAATTAAACGGTAGCCCAAAGGCAGCTGTTTGGTATCAAGGTTAAAGGTGCTGGCATCATTTTTTGTGCCCACCACCTTGCCATCTACCAGGTAGGTGGCTTCTTTTACCGTTGTAGATGCTGGCACATCGAGTTCAATTTTCAACGCATCGCCCTGCTTGAGTTGCTGCCCCTGATCAGGATACTTAAAGCCAACATAGGCACTCTCTTTTTGCTGCTTACAGGAAAAGTTCATGGTGGTAGCGATTAGCATACCAAACACACAAAATGATAAAACGGTTTTCTGAATACTAGCTAGGCCAAAATGCATCTTTAATGTGGTTAATTTTATATTGGTTCTTATTTTCAAATACTATAGCAATGATGTCAAAACGAATTTCTCCATGGTGCTTCTTGCCCTCAATATACGCTAAAGAAGCAAACTCCAGTTGTTTTTCTTTTCTCCAGTTCACAGCTTCTTCGGGTTCGCCAAATTCTGTTGAACGCCGGGTTTTCACTTCTACAAAGATGATGATTCCATCTTTAAAAGCAATGAGGTCTATTTCTGCTCTGCCATAAATCCAGTTCTGCTCCATTATCCGGTAGCCCTTGTTTTCCAGAAATTGCCGGGCCAGGTTTTCTCCGGCGCGACCCAGTTCAAGGTGCAAGGCCATTATTTGATGACTACAGAGCCTAGAAATTTAGAGATTTCTTTTTCTACGTTCTTCACATGTGAGTAACGCTGCATCAAAATCTCCTGGTTTACCGCATCCTGTTCTTCCTTGATCTCCTTAAGCAAGTTTAACAAAATGCCGTCTACTTTTCTCTTTTTAAGGTGAAAAATACCCCCTAAAATGGTTGCCTTTAAGTTCATGCTTTCATCCCTCACATAGATCTGGTGTTTATTATACCAGTTTTCGCTCAGCGCATAAGGCGAGGTAGAAAGGGTTATGGCCAAGTCTGCAATCTGCCGGTCGGCATTTTTAATGAACTGATTTGCCGTAGGCAACTGTCCATTTTCAATTTCTTCTTTATAGTTGGCGATAATCCTTTTGCAGATTTCATCGCTGAAACTTACATCTGCCAGGTTCTGCATAATGAAAGAACCAATATACATGTTATCGATATTGTCCCAGCTCACCAGCTCATGGCCATAGGTAAGCAGCAACCTGATGATTTCCTGTTCCTGTAGCTCATCGCTAACCGGCGTACGGGCAACATCTTCACCAGCAACGGCATTATCGTCAAATAAGTTATCTGGTGGCCCATCCTGTTGTTGTGGGGCGTAAGTAGAAGGACCTGAAGCATTGCCTGCTTTTTTGAACTTGGCGACCCTCATTTTATTGAGTTCGGAAACCAGGATTCTTTCTTCTACCTGGAGCAGGTGACTACATTCCCTGATAAATACCGAAGCCTTAATGCCGTCGGGTATTTTGGCAATGCTCTCTACAATATCGCGGATAATACCGGCCCTTTTAATTGGGTCGGTGCCGGCTTCTTTTAATAAAGTTGTTGCCTTGTAAAGAATAAAATCTTTACGGTTATTTTCAATATAGGTCTTGAAAGTACCTGCACCCACTTTGTGCATGTATGAATCAGGGTCATGACCATCAGGGAAGTTAACGACTTTTACATTCAGTCCTTCCTCCAGAATCATGTCTAGTCCACGCAGCGATGCTTTTATACCGGCAGCATCACCATCATAAAGGATGGTTACATTTTGGGTAAAGCGACCAATGAGCCTGATTTGCTCCACTGTGAGGGAAGTACCAGAAGAGGCGACTACATTTTCTACCCCGGCCTGGTGTACAGAAAGCACATCAGCATAACCCTCTACAAGGTAACAGTTGTCGGTTTCGCGAATGGCTTTTTTGGCATGGAAAAGCCCATAGAGCACATTCGATTTATGGTAGATGTCACTCTCGGGAGAGTTGACATATTTGGGTACATTTTTATCTGTCTTTAAGGTTCTTCCACCAAAGCCAATTACCCTGCCGGTAAAGTTATGGATGGGAAACATGACCCGGCCCCTGAACCTGTCGTAAAGCTTTCCTTTATCGTTTCTGATGGAAAGACCTGTACGCTCCAGCTTTTCTTCTTTATAGCCGCTGTTGACGGCTTTCAGGGTCAAAGCATCCCATACATCAGGCGAATAACCAAGTTCAAACTTCCTGATGATGTCTTCACGGAAACCACGTTCTTTAAAATAGCTCAGGCCAATAGCACGACCATCAGCACCGGTCCACAATTCATTGGCAAAAAAGGCCGTCGCAAATTGAGACACGATGTATAAAGATTCCCTGGCATTCTGGGCTTCTACATCCTGGTTGCTTTGAACAGTTTCCTCAACTTCTATATTGTACTTCTGCGCCAGAAATTTTAGCGCTTCGGGATAAGAATATTTCTCATGGTCCATGATAAAATGGACCGCATCTCCGCCTTTGCCACAACCGAAACACTTATAGATCCCTTTAGTTACCGAAACATGGAATGAAGGGGTTTTCTCGTTATGGAAAGGACAGTTACCAATTAAACTGGTACCACGTTTTTTTAAAGCTACAAAATCACCTACTACCTCTTCAATTCGGGCAGTATCCATAATTTTGTTTATGGTATCGTGGTTAATCATTTTTATTTCTGTTATTTGATCAGAGGAAGCAGCTGGGCCGCTACCAATTGGTTTCCTTTGTCGTTCAAATGGACACCATCATTAGTTAAAACGCCTTTATCGGCATCAGTTGTATTGTTAGCTATATTATAATTGATAAATAAGCTCCTTAAATCTACCAGCGGCAGTTTATTAAGGTCGGCTAATTTACGAATTTCAGCAGCATATTTATCCAACTCCGGATCCATTTCATTGGCACCGTTTTTCTTTTCACCAATAACTGCAGGCGTACAGAGAATAACTTTAGCGCCATTGGCGGTAATTTTATTGATCAGTGCCTGGTAGAACTTAACGAATTTATTCTGATCTGTACCCGTTCTGGATGATAATTTATGCCATACATCATTGACGCCGATATAGATAACCACCATGTCGGGTTTTTTGTTCAGCACATCATCTTCAAGGCGAAGGTAAAGGTCGTATATTTTGTTCCCACCAACACCTGCGCCAATAATTTCATAACTGGTAGATGGAAGTATTTTTTTGATAAGGGAAACGTAGCCCCCGGATTTAACACCCATTTCAGTAATAGAATCACCAAAAAACAAGATTTTCTTAGGCTTAGGCCCCATGGAAGTAAATAAGATAACGATTAATAATGCAGGAAAAAATTTAAGGTAAGCGCTCATGGGTTTAAATTTATGGGTTAGGCTGCTGCTTCGCTGCAAATAGTACAGGATCAGCGGCCTTAAATTTAAACAAAAATTAATGCTAATTTACATGATAGGCTTTATGAAGGATAAGTACACTGGCTCTTTCTTCTTTTTTAAGGGGCACATTCCAATTCCCCTGGTAAGAAATTTTTGAAGGCAGCTTCTCTTCGCCAAAATAGCTCATTTCTATGTTCATCTGCACATCGAAATCAAACAGCATATTGCTATACTTCATGTCTACATAACGACCCAGAATTTCAAAGTTACGCTTGTCGAAAATGGTGACCAGTTCTTTGATCATCAGGCCATCTTTTGTCCAGTTGCTCAAGTCTGGCTTAATGGATACTTTAAACCGGTAGACGGGTATAGAATCTAGGTAAGTGGCACTGAAAAAGCTATAGTCGTAATACTGGCGCATGTTTGGCGAAAAGATCTCTGTTTTGTTTCCAATAAAAGGAAGTCCCTTTACTGGTCGCCCCGGCGAGAAGATTAAGGTTTTCAATTTATCTTTATAACCGGCATTGGAGCTACCATCACCCGAAGGCGTGCCAAAAGAAGTGGAAGAAAACTCAGATTTATAGGCATTCATGAAGATGTAATCAAACATCTCTACGGTATAAAGCTGGAATTTTCCGTTCTTTTTATAGATCCGGCCGTCATCCTTTTTAACCAGGTATTCCATCTTTGGCGCTTTGCTATTGTGCTTAATTTTACGGTAGATGCTGCCATTAACCTTGTTTTTCTTGTCGTAGGTATAGATGCTGTTTTCGGCAATGAAACCGTACTTTTTCATGTGTTGAAAAGCTTTATAAAAGCTGGTATCGGTTACTACAGCATCAATAAATGTTTGCACACTCAGGCGCTTCGCCGTAATATTTACAACAGTGTCAAGGGTAATGGTTTTAATGGTATCGGGGTTAAACCGGGGGATCTCCTGTGCATTGGCTTTAAAAGTAAAGGCAATGCATAAGAAAAACAATAATAATGATCTCATGAGCAGTGGATAAATTACAAGCTTAACAATTAAACACCCAATTGTTTTAAAGCTATATAGGCCATTAAACCCGTAGAAATTTGAAGTGCATCTTCATCAATGTCAAAATTAGGCGTATGGACAGAATTGGTGGTGCCTTTGGCTACATTACCTGTCCCTAGCCTGTAAAAACAAGCATCCGTTACCTGGCTATAATAGGCAAAATCTTCTGCCGCCATCCAGATATCAAGGTCTACCACATTATCTTCGCCTAAATATTCTACGGCAGCATTGCGGGCACTGGCCGTTAATACTGGTTCGTTGATTAAAAAAGGATAACCTTTACAAATGGTAAATTCGCAGCTGCCGCCCATGCTTTCAGCAATGCCTTCAGCCATCTTTTTCATGAGTCGCTTGGCTTCTAAACGCCATTCTTCATTTAAAGTCCTGAAGGTACCTTCCAATTTCACCTCTCCGGGAATGATGTTGGTGGCACCATTGGCGGTAACTTTGCCAAAAGATAATACCGACGGTAAACGCGGATCGGCATTACGACTTACAATTTGCTGTAAGGCAATAATGATATGGGATGCAATGACTACAGGGTCAATATTTTGGTGCGGCTGAGCGCCATGCCCCCCTTTACCAAATACGGTAACATACAATTCATCTGTAGAAGCCATGTAGATACCAGAGCGGAAACCTACCTTTCCGGCGTCAATAAATGGCATTACATGCTGACCTACAATATGTTGAGGTTTAGGGTTTTCTAACACCCCTTCCGCAATCATCATACTGGCGCCACCGGGTAAAAGTTCTTCACCAGGTTGAAATATGAGTTTAACAGTGCCGCCAAAATGCGCTTTAAGTTCTGAAAGAATAAAAGCAGTACCTAGCAGGGAAGAACTGTGTACATCATGGCCACAGGCGTGCATTACCCCGTTATTGAGGGATTTATAAGACTTGTCATTGGTTTCCTGAATGGGCAAAGCATCCATGTCAGCACGCAGGGCGATGACCTGGTCGGAAGGTAAATCGCCTTTGATGATCCCTACTACACCTGTATTGGCTAAAATGGTAAAAGGGATGCCCCAGGAAGTTAATTTATCCTGGATATATAAAGATGTTTGAAACTCTTTGAAGGAAAGTTCGGGGTTAGCATGAATATGGCGACGAAAAGCAAGAACCTGGTCAAAAATTTCAGCGGCTTTTTGTTTGATGAGCTCTTTAATCATAGTTTTCTTCTAAAATGGGTGCATTAATTTTCTCTCTAAAGATAAAGAGCGTAGGGAATAAGGGGCGCAACTCATTCATTAATCGCTGGGCTTCTAAACGCGTTCTGAAATCACCTACCCTAAGGTAATAGTTGGGCTCTTTATAAGTGATATAAGTATTCAATTTAGGGTAGTAAGATTTGAATCTAGCTTGTTCCTGAAAGGTTTCCTTTCTGTTAGATCCGTAAAAAATCTGCACCCTGAACCCTACCTGAGCTACAACAGGCCCACTGCGTTTTACTGTGGGAGCTACAACTTTTTTATTGAGTTCTAATCTTTTCCCGATAATACTATCAATCAGGGGATCTTTAATGATGGTTACCTTGCCGTGCTGTTGAGCAAAGGCAGCATAACTAAACACACATAGGAAGCAAGTAAAAATTAGTTTCATTGATATATATGCTTTAAAGGTGATGAGCCTACATCAGCTTGTTTGCAATGCTTATAGATTGAAAGCTCAAAGGATGATGGTTTCATGAAGGGCTTAAAAAAAGAATGCCGAGTTTTCTTTTACAAAAATCGGCATTCTATAGGTCTAATACAAATTACAATCCTGTACCGTGGCAGTTCTTATATTTTTTACCACTACCACAAGGGCAAGGTTCATTTCTACCAATGGTTACTTCTTTACGAATAGGTTGTTGCGGAACAGCCTCACGCGTATCTTCCATCAGCAACGGCGCCTCACCAGCATGTTGAAATTCTGGTTTAGACATTTGCAATTTGCTGGTCTCCACTCTTGGTGCTTCAGCAGCTTTTAAATCTTCTGCTTCCTGGTGAACAGGAATACCACCTTTATATAAAAAGCTTACTACTTCTTTATTTACGGCATTCAACATATTTTTGAACAAGTTAAAGGCTTCCATTTTATAAATAACCAATGGATCTTTTTGCTCATAAACTGCATTCTGTACAGATTGTTTTAGCTCATCCATTTCACGCAAATGCTCTTTCCAGCTTTCGTCGATCAGGCCTAAAACAATGGTTTTCTCGAATGATTTCGTTACCTCACGACCGTTATTTTCAATAGCTAATTTTAAGTTAACTGGCACCTGAATGCTGCGCATACCATCAGTAAATGGTATAACAATTTGTTCAATGTGTGCACCACGTTCTTCAAATACCTGGTGTAAAACCGGCATCGCCTGGTTAATGATCGCTTCACATTTTCTGGCATAGAAAGCTTCTGCTTCTTCAAACAACTTATCTGTTAAGGTATGGATGTTTTTAGAATTAAACTCCTGCTCAGAAATTGAACTGTTGATAGAAAAGTTCTTGATGACCTCTAATTTGAAGCCTTCATAATTAGCAGTCTCTTTATATTCTGTAACAATATCTTCAGCAACATCAAATACCATGTTGTTCATGTCTACATCCAGACGTTCACCAAATAAGGCATTTCTACGTTTAGCGTAAATTACTGAACGCTGAGAGTTCATAACATCATCATATTCCAGCAAACGCTTACGGATACCGAAGTTATTTTCTTCAACTTTCTTCTGTGCACGTTCGATAGATTTGGTAATCATAGAATGCTGAATCACTTCACCTTCTTCAATTCCCATTTTTACCATGATGTTTGAGATACGCTCAGAACCGAATAAACGCATCAGGTTATCTTCAAGAGATACGAAGAACTGTGAAGAACCCGGATCACCCTGACGACCAGCACGACCACGCAACTGTCTGTCAACACGACGAGATTCATGTCTTTCCGTACCTACAATAGCTAAACCACCAGCTTCTTTAACACCGGCACCAAGTTTAATATCCGTACCACGACCAGCCATATTGGTAGCGATGGTTACCTGACCTGCCTGACCAGCTTCAGCAACAATATCTGCCTCACGTTGGTGCATCTTGGCATTTAACACATTGTGTTTGATACCACGAAGTTTTAGCATACGGCTTAACAATTCAGAGATTTCTACTGAAGTGGTACCTACTAAAACTGGTCTGCCTGCTTCTGTTAATTTAACGATCTCTTCTGCTACTGCGTTATATTTTTCACGGATGGTGCGGTAAACATAATCCTGGTGATCTGTTCTTGAAATTGCCCTGTTGGTAGGGATTTCCACAACATCTAATTTATAGATAGACCAAAACTCACCTGCTTCAGTTGTTGCTGTACCCGTCATACCACAAAGCTTGTGGTACATTCTGAAGTAGTTTTGCAAAGTAACTGTTGCATAAGTTTGAGACGCATCTTCAACTTTTACATTTTCTTTAGCTTCAATAGCCTGGTGTAAACCATCAGAATAACGACGGCCATCCATGATACGGCCTGTTTGCTCATCTACAATTTTAATCTTACCCTCATCAATGATATATTCAACATCAATTTCGAATAAAGTATAAGCTTTAAGCAATTGGTTTACGGAGTGGATACGCTCAGCCTTGATAGAATAATCACGCATCAGTTCATCTTTTCTCGCAATTTTATCTTCACTGCTTAAAGAAGATTTTTCAATTTCAGCAATTTCAGTACCTACATCAGGCAATACGAAAAAGCTGGTATCCTCACCAGATTTAGTGATCAGCTCAATACCTTTCTCCGTTAATTCAACCTGGTTATTTTTCTCATCAATGTGGAAGAATAATTCAGAATCAACCTTTGGCATATTTTTACTCTGATCAGCCATGTAATGGTTTTCCGTTTTCAGTAAAATTTGCTTATTGCTACCTTCACTTAAAAACTTGATCAAAGCTTTGTTTTTTGGTAAACCACGGTGTGCACGTAAAAGTGCTAATCCACCTTCACCCTCTTCAGGTCCGGTTTTACCATCGTTTATTAATTTCTTAGCTTCATTTAAAGCTCTGGTTACGAAATCTCTTTGTGCATTAACCAAACGCTCGATCCTTGGTTTCAATTCATGAAACTCATGTTGGTCACCAAAAGGAACAGGACCAGAAATGATTAAAGGTGTACGGGCATCATCAATTAAAACTGAATCGACCTCATCCACCATGGCAAAGTGTAATTTACGTTGCACCAGTTGATCTGGCGCCTGCGTCATATTGTCACGCAGGTAGTCAAAACCAAATTCATTGTTGGTACCGTAAGTAATATCTGCTAAGTAAGCTTTTCTACGTTGTGGAGAGTTTGGCTCATGCTTATCGATACAATCCACAGAAATACCGTGGAATTCAAATAAAGGACCATTCCACTCAGAGTCACGACGAGCAAGGTAATCATTCACCGTAACGATGTGTACGCCTTGTCCGGCTAAAGCATTCAGGTAAGCTGGTAAAGTACTCACAAGGGTTTTACCCTCACCAGTAGCCATCTCAGCAATTTTACCATTGTGTAATACAATACCACCAATTAACTGCACATCGTAATGTACCATGTTCCATTTTACTTCAGAACCGGCAGCATCCCAATGGTTAGCCCAAAAAGCCTTATCACCCTTAATTTCAACATTTTTCTTTCTTGCAGCGTAATCTCTGTCGTAATCTGAAGCCGTAACTTCAAGGAATTCGTTTTCAGAAAAGCGTCTGGAGGTTTCTTTTACCACAGCGAAAGCTTCAGGTAAAATAGCCGATAAAGCCACTTCAAGTTCTTTGTCGCGGTCTTTTGTCATGGCATCTATCTGATCGTAGATAGCCGTTTTCTCATTTAAAGTAAGCTCTTGATTTTCTGCATCAGTTCTAAGGCTACTGATTTTTTGATCAATATCAGCTAATGCTTTAGCAATTACATCTTTAAAATAAACTGTTTTATGTCGAAGCTCATCATTAGATAAAGCAGAAAGCTTAGCGTATTCTTCATTAATTCTGATTACGATAGGCTGTATTACTTTAATATCTCTCTCTGATTTGCTGCCAAATACCTTGGTTAAAAATCCTAACATCTCGTTATGCTTGTGGTTATATATTAAAAATCATGAAATTACAACAATTACGCCATACGACGTAATAAGTCATATTGGCAGTTGTTTGGGCGCTAAAAATACAAAATATCCTGTACATTGCTTCGTCAATGGCGTTTTATTTTATCTTTGCGTGATATGAATATCTTACTATTAGGTTCTGGGGGAAGAGAAAGTGCTTTCGCCTGGAAGATGAGCCAGTCTTCCCTATGCGGAAAACTGTTTATTGCACCTGGAAACGGTGGTACTGCTGCTTATGGAAAAAACATCCTCATTGACCCCAATGATTTTGAAGCCGTAAAAGCTGTAGTACTTAAAGAAAACATCACATTGGTGGTCGTTGGACCTGAAGAACCTTTAGTGAATGGCATTCATGACTTTTTTCTAAAGGACCCTGCATTGGCTGGTGTGCCTGTTATAGGGCCAAAAAAAGAAGGCGCTATTTTAGAAGGCAGCAAAGATTTCTCGAAACAATTCATGGCACGTCATGGCATCCCTACAGCAGGCTCAAGGTCTTTTACCGCAGCAACGCTGCAAGAAGGATTAGTTTATTTAGAGAACCACCTTACCCCGATTGTATTAAAAGCAGATGGTTTAGCTGCTGGTAAAGGTGTATTGATATTAGATAATACGGCCGAAGCACAGGAAGAACTTAAATTAATGTTAAGTGGGAAATTCGGTGCTGCAGGTACAACTGTTGTTGTAGAAGAGTTTTTGAGCGGTATTGAGCTTTCCATGTTTGTTTTAACTGATGGCGATCATTATGTGATTTTGCCGGAAGCAAAAGATTATAAACGCATTGGACAGGCGGATACAGGTTTAAATACCGGTGGTATGGGTTCGGTTTCTCCCGTTCCATTTGCCCATGAAGCTTTCTTAAAAGAAGTTGAACAAGATATCATTATCCCTACCATTAATGGTTTAAAGAAGGATAATATTGACTACACAGGTTTTATTTTCTTTGGCTTAATCAAAGTTAATGAGAAACCATATGTGATAGAATACAATTGCAGAATGGGTGATCCGGAAACGGAAAGCGTTATTCCTCGTATAGAGAACGATTTGGTAGAACTTTTTGTAGCCACAGCACAAAAAAGACTGCACGAGGTAACACTTAACATCAGCCCTAAAAATGCTGCTACGGTAATGATTGTTGCAGGTGGTTATCCTGGAGAGTATGAAAAAGGTAAATCTATTACAGGCTTAGATAATTTACGTCAGTCGATGGCTTTTCATGCCGGCACTATTGCTGAAGGTGGTGTAATTAAATCTAATGGTGGCAGGGTTTTAGCCGTTACCAGTTTGCAAGACACCCAGTTTGATGCTTTGCAATGTGCTACTGCAGATGCAGCACGTATTTATTTTGACGGAAAGTATTTTAGAGAAGATATAGGTTTTGATTTGATGTAGGGAAAGCATTTTTAATGCACCTACAGATCACATTATTTTATGGCTTGTTTATTTCTTCAATTGGTATTCGTACTGTTGGTGGAAGTAAGCAAGCCATTTACTTTATATGAATTATTGCCAAGTGCTTCCTTACTCATGATATTACAAGTCATGGGTAACTTCTAAAGTTTTTTACACATGTAAGTAAGTCATGGGTATTTTTCTTGCATTTTTACCCATGAGATGCTAAACGTCTATATTATTTTAATTTAATCAGGTTGGATGCATGACGTAAAAAATCGTATAAAGCGACATTAATATAAAAATTGTCCTTACCTTTTTTATGCAACTGAATTAACCCTAAATCGATGAGTTGACCTAAATACTTTGCAGCGGTTTTTCTGGTAACACCCAAATCTTCTACTAAGAAATCAATTTTAGTATAAGGGTGCTTAAATAGATTATTAATCAAATCCTGGGAATATATATTCGGCAAATTATTTCGAATAATCTGCTTATATTCTTGCATTATTTTTTTTATTTCTCTAATGACACTTGTGGTTTGAATTGACGTCTGTTCCACTGCGTCCAACATAAACAATATCCATGGTTCCCAATTTTGACTTACCCTGGTTTCTTGTAATAGACTGTAATAATTAGCTTTGTTTTGATTAATATATCGACTTAAATATAGAATTGGCAAACGGAGCAAATCCTCCTTTATTAGATATAAAATATTAATAATTCTTCCGGTTCTGCCGTTACCATCATAAAATGGATGGATACTCTCAAATTGATGATGGATGATTGCCATTTTGATTAAGGGGTCAATATCACTCAAAGTATTATCATTAATGAACTTTTCTAAATTAGTCATCAATGCTATAATTTCGTCGTGGCTTTGTGGTGGGGTATAGACGACTTCACCGGTAAGATCATTCTTAAGTTCTGTACCGGGCAATTTTCTAAAACCTGCTTTTGTTTCCTCCAATATGCCTTGTATTTCAACAATCTGGTTGCTTGTTATTAACTGACTTTTTCGAACGCTCACAAAACCGTCCTTTAAAGCAGTTGCATAGTTATAAACCTCCTTTGCAGAAATACTGGCAAATTCTTGTGCTATACTGTCACTTCGGAATAATTCATCATGGGTAGTAATGATATTTTCAATAGCAGAGCTGTCCTTTGCTTCCTGTAAGGACAAAGTATTTAAAATAATGATTTCGTTAGGAATGCTTTCAGCAACCCCATTTAATTCAGCGAGGGCTCTATGTGTCAATGACAACTTTTTTAGCACCCTTTTACTTTCCAAATCGAACTTTAAAGGTAATAAGGGGAGTTTATATAAGCTCATTATTTATTCGGCTGAAAATTTCATAACAATATCGTGTTTAATTCTAATATAACTCTTTCTGTTTTTTTAAGATGTAAAATCACGTTAACAATTAACAAATATTTAATTAAGGAGATCTTAGCTTGCTAATTATCCCTTAGAAAATATATTTCCCCCTCCGTGCAACATATCCTTACCTATTACAGTCTTATGTAAAATCCATTCAATGAAAACTTTTTACTGTAGCCTGTACTTCTTTCTATTTTGCTCCTCCTCCATCTTTGCACAAAAAGCTGCTGAGCAAAAAACCCCTGAGCAAAAAGCCTTTGCCCAAAAGAAACTCCCTGCAGTAAGAACCTTAACAAGCCCTAAAATTGACGGTATCTTAGATGATGCCGAATGGAATAATGTACCCATCGCCACAGGTTTTATTGAAAACAACCCTACCCCGGGAAGGGTAGAAACAGAAGACAGGCGCACAGAAGTAAAGATAATTTACGACGACAAAGCCATTTATGTTGCCGCTCGCATGTATGCCAATCCGGATAGCGTAGCTCATGAAATCATGACCAGAGACCAAATAGGTAACTCTGATTACTTTGGAATCCTCTTTGACTCTTTTCTGGATGGCATTAATGGAAACGGATTTTACGTAACTGCGGCAGGTACACAATTTGATGCAAAATATTCACAAGGTGGTAATGAGGACGCCAACTGGAACGCCGTGTGGGAAAGTGAAGTAAAGCTAGACGACAAAGGTTGGACCTTAGAGCTTAAAATACCTTATGCGGCTTTGCGTTTTTCAAGTAAGGACATTCAAAACTGGGGCTTGAACTTGCTGCGTAGAAGAGCAATGGAAAACTCACAGACCTTCTGGAACTTTTTAGACCCTAAAATAAACGGCTTAATGAACCAGTCGGGCTTGTTAGAAGGCTTAAAGGATATTCAGGCACCCCTGCGTCTTTCCTTTTCACCGTATATTTCTTCTTATGTCAATCATTACCCAAACAATATTCCAGGCATCAAAAACACAACAACCTCCTTTAACGGTGGTATGGATGTTAAATATGGCATCAATAACAGTTTTACGCTAGACATGACACTCATCCCTGACTTCGGGCAAGTACAATCTGACAACCGCATTTTAAACCTCACACCTTTTGAAGTGAAGTTTGATGAAAACAGGTCTTTTTTCACAGAGGGTACGGAATTATTCAATAAAGGCGATCTTTTTTACTCCAGAAGAATTGGTGCATCGCCATCATTTTTTAAAGAAATAACCTTAAAAGAAGGCGAAAAGATCACTAAATCACCCCAGGAAAGCAAAGTATTAAATGCCACCAAAATCTCTGGTCGTACGGCAAAAGGCCTTGGGATTGGCATTTTCAATGCCATCACCAATACCATGTATGCAGAGGTGGAAGATGAACAGGGAAACAAACGAGAAATTGAAAGTCAGCCTTTAACAAATTACAATGTGTTGGTGTTGGATCAGTCGCTGAAAAACAACAGCTCTGTGAGTGTGATTAACACCAATGTATTGCGACAAGGATCAAGTGATGATGCCAATGTAAGTGCTTTTCTTTTTGTGTTGAACGACAAGAAGAACAAATATTACCTTAATGGTGCCGGTAAAATGAGTTACCTCACTAATCACAGTGCAGAAGGAAATGAAACGGGTTATTTCTATGAAGCAGAAACAGGAAAACAAAGTGGAAACTTTACCTGGAGCTACAACCAGAAATTTGCCGACCGTGTTTATGACCCTTCTGATATGGGCTTTTTTACCAACAATAATTTCCTTGACCAAACGGCTATTTTACATTACAACATTTACAAACCCGGAAAATGGTACAATACCTTTAGATCGTACATGTTGATCAACTATTCACGGAGGTATAAACCTGCAGCTTACCAAAATGTAGGCGTAGAGATAGGTCCGTATGTGCAATTTAAAAACCTCTGGTCAGCAGAATTAGAATTGAACTGGAAAGCTGAAGGAAATGATTTTTACGAATCCAGAAACGGGCAACTGTACAAGACTCCAGCGAGCTATGGAGCAACGTTATATGTGAACCCTAACAGGGCTAAAGCTTACAATTTCGGCGGTAATATTGGCTTCTCCAAACAAGACCTTTTTGATGGAAAAACCTATTACTTCTATTTTTTCCAGAACCTTCGTTTTAGCGATAAGTTAAGCATAGGTCTGGATCTATATTATGAGCCTAGTTATGCGCAGGTAGGATGGGTAGCCTTTAAAGAACAGCAAACCTTATTTTCTAAGTACAACCGTAATACTGTTGAGAATTCATTTGATGCCAAATACAGCTTCACCAATAAAATGGGGATCAATTTGCGCGCAAGACATTACTGGTCTGATCGCAGGAACGACAGCTTTTATGTCCTCAATTCAACAGGGACATTGAGTGATTATGCCGGTGCCACAGTTTCTGGTACCGACAGAAATTACAATGTATTTAATATTGACCTGATCTATACCTGGCAATTTGCGCCGGGTAGCGAGCTGAGCATGACCTATAAAAACATTTCAGAGAGTAGCGATAACTATTACACCAAACGTTATTCCAGCAATTTAGACCATATTTTATCAGGCCCTCAAAACAATAGTTTATCGGTTAAGATGCTCTATTACCTTGATTACCTGGATTTAAAAAAGAAAAGAAAACTTTAAAAAAGAAATTTAAAAAAACTACATTTAGTAGCCTACCGTACGCCATGAAGCGAAAGACAAAAGCTTCAAAATCAAACAAATAAGCATCACCAATCAACCATTAGAAACAAGCACCCTCGAGTGCATTATAAAACTTTAAAACCCCTAAACTGATGAAAAAAATTACGCTACTCCTTGCCCTCTTTTTATTAACCGTTAGCTCTGCTTACAGTCAGCAAACGGCAACGACCTACAAAGAAACCCTGGATAAAATGATGGAAGTTTCGGGTTCTAAGCCTACCTATAAAGCGGCAATTGTTCAAATTGTAAGTTCTTTTAAAGCGCAAAAGCCAGATGTGCCTGAAGATGTGTGGCTGGACTTTGAAAAAACCTTTATTAAAGCTGCTACCGATGACCTGTTGAATTTGCTTTTACCCATCTATCAAAAACATATCCCTGAGGCAGACCTGAAGAACATCATCGCTTTTTATGAAACCCCCACAGGTAAGAAGTTTGCAGCAAAATCACCGCTCATCATGCAGGAATCCATGCAGGTAGGTCAGGAATGGGGCATAAAGATTGGAAAAGATTTCAGTGAAAGATTGAAAGAAAAGGGGTTTTAAGGCGCAAACTTAATAGCCATAAGCATTTGACAGCACCTTAACCTCTTTACTGAAATCCACCAGAAAGCCATTGATCACCGCATAAACAGGCTTCTTACCATCAGACAAAATGAAATTAGCCGACTGACCCAGTCCTATCGCCTGCATATTTGCAGTGGAGCTGTTACTCAGGTTTAACAACCTGTTTTTAAGAGGCCCTGTCGGCGATTTCTGGTCGCTAAACTTTACAAATAAATAACCTTGCCCAGCTAAAGTCAGCTCTTCGGCAAGCGATAGTTGCTCCCAATCTGCTTTTTTCATTACCTTAATTTTACCAGGGACAGAAATTAAGGCACTGGCATCAGCTTCCTCATAGCCATAGCTTTTTTCCATATCACCCAGTTCTTCAATATAACCGCGGTAACTCATAGACCTGTTTGTCAAATCAGCAATTTGTGAACGATTGATTCCCACATGTGCCCTGAACCTGGAATTGCCTTTTGTAACCTCTGCATTCCTGATCACAAGGTCATATAAAGACCTGTTGTTATCAGGGATAGCCATATAAGCCTTGAGATCTTCGCTTTCATAAGCCTTTTGTGCAATGGCATGCAAGGAACTGAGGATCACATAAAAGTTAAGTTTCCTGATGTACTGCTTTTCAGGGTCATTGGGGTAACCACCAGATTCAATCAGAATGGTAGAAATGCCCTTCCCCTGAAAGGTATCCCCAAAACACCTTGGGTCGAAAGCATCATTGTATTTGGCCACTTTTTCTGGTGCATATTTCTGTAAAGTACGGTTCATCAGCACAATTAACTTGGTTGCATTCTGTCGCACCTCATTCATGTCTTTAACGTAATTATAGGCAGGTGCCAAAAATGAAATAGTTGCCTGGTTCTTTGTGGCCCCCGCAGCGTAAAGGGTACTCTGGTCATGTAAGTTAAAACCAAATGACGGTTTTATGCTGTCGGCCACATGAGTCAATACGCGGGCTTCAGGGGTATTTAATAAACGTGCATCCCTGTTGATGTCAATATCAAGGCCATTGCGCCTCTTCCACGCTTCTGCCCCATCAGGATTTAACATCGGCAGGAAATTGATCTCCAGGTTATCCGTCAGCATCTTTCTAAAAGCATCATTTTCATCACTTGCAGAGAGGAAATTGAAGATATCCATCAAAGCCATGGTAGCGGTAGACTCATCGCCATGCATTTGCGACCACAGTAAAACCTTCGTTTTCCCCTTGCCTATCGTTAATAAGTTAAGGGTTTTTCCCTGGACAGATTTCCCGACCACAGTGGAGTGAAAAACACCGGAGGCTATGTGTTTCTGTAGCAGGGGCATAATATCGCTATGCTTAAACATCCTGCTGCTAAGCGCAGCTTCTTTATAACGCTCATACTTTTGCCATATACTCGTGCTTTCAATTGCTATAGGACTAGCATTAGGCCTTCTTACAAGGCCAAAAACCAAAACGCTGATCAGGAATACCGGAATTAACAACAGCTTTTTGTGCATGGCGTAAATATTTAGTTCATTGCAATTTATAAAAAAGAATGAAACAAAAAACAGCCCTTATCCTGTTCAAGGATAAGGGCTGTTCTATCAAAGGAAAATTTGAAAATTATTTCTTTGCTTCTAGCAATTCAGCCAGTTTCGATTGCAATTCTTCACCTCTAACATTTTTAGCTACAATTTTTCCCGAAGGATCAATTAACACATTAGAAGGGATAGCTTGAATGCCATATAATTTAGCAGCCTCGTTGTCAAAATATTTTAAATCAGAAACATTTGTCCAGGCTAAACCATCATCCTGAATAGCTTTTAACCAGGCCTCTTTACCTGTTTCTCTATCAAGTGAAACGCCCAATACGGTAAAGTTTTTATCTTTATATTTGTTGAAGGCAGCCACTACGTTAGGGTTTTCTGCGCGACAAGGGCCACACCAGGAAGCCCAAAAATCAATCAGCACATATTTACCTTTAAAATCAGCTAGTTTCACTGGTTTGCCATTGGTATCATTTTGCGTAAACTGTGGTGCCATTACGCCTACTGCAGTAGATTTAGCCCCGCTGATAGCCGTACCGATACTTTTGCCAAGTTCCGTTGCTTTTAAGGCTGCAGAAAACTTGTTAAATTCAGGCTCCGCTTCTTTGGCATTAATGTCATAACCTAAATTACCTCTAAAAGCCGTTAAAGCCACAAAGGAGTTTCTGTTCTCATTGATAAACTTCTGGATCAAGGGCTTGCTTTCTTCCTGAATTACTTCAGCACGATCATCTAAAGTCTTGATATAAGCCTGGTCTTTTTGTTGCTCCGGGCTTTTCGACTGGTATTCTGCCCTTAAGGCATTCATTTTTTCTGTAGTAGGTTTAAGCATAGCCGCTAATTTGGCATTGTCATCATTTAAAGGCGATCCTTTGACAACAGCTTTTTTCAAAGAGTCGGCAGCAGTAAGTGTCATCGCTTTATTCTCCAAATAGATCACCAAGGCATCAGGGCCAGTTTTTTTGCTAGGATTCACTGCTGGTGCTGGGTGCTTTAAAATCAACTGTGCTGTAGTAGGGTCTGCTACCGTGCCCTTAAACTCAAAGCTTCCATTGGTAATGGCTGCAGAATCAAGTCGGATCGTAGCCATGTCGTTCTGTGAGCCAAGGAGTTGATAATATGCCTTGTCCTAAGACCGCTTGGCCTCCGACTTAGTCGAAAAGCCCGGAGCAACAAAAAGACCAGGCGTATATCAAGACTTTAGATGATCGTGCTGAGGCTATTCAGGAAGAAAGCAAGCCTATAATCCAGAAGTTCATCAACGAAAACAG
>NZ_JAZQPU010000053.1:0-2158 GCF_045628745.1 Pedobacter sp. | reverse complement strand
TGTCTTATCCTGAATAGGCTATACATGTATTGAATTAATACTGAATTTACTATACAACTAATTTTGGTAATTCTGCCTGAGCTATACACTCAGGTTTTAGCTTGTTTTTATACACTTTTTCTTTCCATCTTTTTTTCAGCGGACCTGTTTGTAAATGTGCTTGTTCGGGTGTTAAATAATCACAGCTGGCATGAGGCCTGAGTTCATTGTAGGCTTTGATTGCTCTTTGAATTTTGGCTGTCGTTTCTGCAAACCCTTCTGCAGAAAAATGAAGGTTGAACTCTGTTTTGATTGTGCCATTCACCCTTTCAGCAATGGCATTTTCGTAAGGATCGCCATTTTCAGTCATACTGATGGCGATCCGGTTTTCTACCAACAGGTCCACATAATCATGGGAACAATACTGGCTTCCCCTATCAGAATGATGGATCAGCTTTTGCTGAGGATACAGGCGTGCTTTAAGGGCCATTTGCAAAGCATCGATACAGCCTTTTGCCGATAGATCTTTACGAAAGCAGTAGCCCATAATCTTTTTGGAATAAGCATCTGTAATCAGGCTCAGGTAGCCCCAATGATTGATCATGCGGATGTAAGTGATATCGCTCACCCAAAGCTGTTCGGGGCGGTTAATTTCCATTTCTTTGATCAGGTTATCATAGATATGCATCCAGTGTCTGGAATCGGTGGTGACCACTTTCCTTTTTCTTCTTCTAATGCTCATCTGATGCTCGCGCATCAAATCAAACAAATAGTCCCTTCCAATGCTGAGATGGTGGCTTTCAAGTGGTTTTTTTAGCATTTGATGAAGCTTTAAAGTACCGCTGCCGGGAAGCTTTTTACGGATTTCTAAAACGTGTTGCAGCACGATATCATCCTTAAATCCCTGGTCCTGAAATCGCCACTGGTGGTCATAATAAGCATGTCTTGTCTTGCCAAACAGTCTGCACAAGCGTATCATCCCATTTTTGGGATAATCTTGTTTCATTTTGATGACTGCCTGGCACCAGACTTTTTTCTGATATCGATTTTGAACTGTTCTTGGGCAATGTCAATTAGGGTATCTAAAGCCTTAATTTTAAGCTGGGCGAAGGTAAGAGCCTCCCGCAGGGCCTTTACTTCTTCTGTTTCCTTGTTTTTGACGTCCTTAGCCATAGGATGAGAATTTACTACACTAAGATCGGCATTTTCTTTTTGCTCTTGTCTAATCCAGGATAAAATCATCACATTGCTCTTGAGCCCAAAAGTTATTCGGGCCTGTGTTACACTCATCCCCAAGGCGATGGCCCGCAACACAGAACGTTTTTCCGAGGGTTTAAAGACTCTTCGTTTGTTTTGTTGATAAACAACAGAGCCATATTTGCACATCCACAGACAGAGCGTACTTTGTGAAACGCCATAACGCTCGACTAGTGTGCGTCTGGGAATTCCATCTTCTACTGCATTTACGATTTCTTTGATCAATAAAGGATCATAAAAATGGACTACAGGTTTACGTTTGGTAAGAGCCTGACTTTCTTTTTTAGTTTCCATACACTTAGTTTTATGTGTATAGCTTTTTCAGGAATCGACAGACAGATAGGTATAGGTAACGTGAATTAAAGTGATTTTAGGATGGAATAGCCGCTTTTTTCAAGACATAATAAACAGTCTTTTACTTCATTGAAGTACTTTGAATCTTTGAAATGTTTTTTTGAATCCTTTTTAAACTGGGTAGTGAAAATAAGGCTATAACTCCTCCTTCAGGTGCGATAAGTAATTATTTAATTCTTCCTGCCCCTTAATTGCATCTAATATGTGCTTGTTGTTTTTAATTTCATTGATAGCACATA
The DNA here is from genome assembly GCF_045628745.1 of Pedobacter sp. Taxonomy (GTDB): domain Bacteria; phylum Bacteroidota; class Bacteroidia; order Sphingobacteriales; family Sphingobacteriaceae; genus Pedobacter. The sequence goes on along the minus strand of NZ_JAZQPU010000053.1, from coordinate 329 downwards.
TTGTTTTTTCATTGGGCTCCAAAAATCCTGAACATTCTAGTAATAAGGTTTCGATATAACTATTTAGACTGCAATTTGATTTTTTAGCCTTATCTTTTATGTATAAGTATAAATCCTGCTGTAAACGTATAGATGTTGATTTTTTGTCCAACGTTGAGTTCATGGCATGTGTTTTACATGGATTCATGTGTCATACAAAAATACTTAAAAATATCATTAACGATTAATTGATCACCATTAAATCCTTTTCCTGTTTTAGCTTCTCGTTATTATGGTGCCTATCCATATTACGAATATGCTAATTCCCTACATCACCATTTCTTCCATTA
>NZ_JAZQPU010000052.1:0-2082 GCF_045628745.1 Pedobacter sp. | reverse complement strand
CAAGTTGTACAGCAAAAACAGTATTGCTCTCGTTGGAAAAGAAATAAATCATAGTTCTATTTTATGTGCTCTATTTTATCGCGCAAAGTTAATCAAAATCACGCGCAGTGCATAAAAAGGATCATTTAAATAAATAATAGCCATGTTAATTTCCTATTTGCACTTTTTTCAAAGCTTCACGACCATAAAACACAGGGAAATACATTAGCTCTGCCTTTGCCGGGTTGAGTGTATAATTCCCATCATAACGTGGCATAAGTTTGATAGAAAATGTATAATCCCCTACTTTAAGCTTGCGACAAAAGATGCTCACTTTGTTTTTGCCATAGGCCCTGTGTTCTTCTTGTCCCCACCAGCTTTGTTCTTTTTCCTCATAAGAACAACCCGCAGGAATAGGTATTTCTACCATCACATAATCAGCATCGGCACTTACTTTAACCGTAGCTTTTAACATAATGGCCGTACCTCCCTTTAAAGCTTTAACTTTTGCGCCATTGCTGTTTTCAAACCAGGTAGCTACGGTAAATTCCTTTGATACTTTTTCGGGTTGTGCATTCCAAAATTGCTGACTGGCAGTCATGTAAAGTGGCAAGGTGCCTTGTTTTTGCAAATTAACCGTTTCGCCTGCAGCAAAAGTATGGGTATAAGGGAATTGGCTAATAACTTCTTTATTGTTTCCGCTGGTGATGGTTAAAGTTGTTGCTTTCAGCTGCTCCCCTTCCTTTAATAAATCAGGAAGCAGGGTTTCCAGAATCAGGGATGACTCATAGGTATTGCGCCAATGTCCATCTTGTCGCTGCTCTAGTAAATAGTTTCTCATTTTTAAAAGCCAGTCGGCATGTTTACCTTCTGTTCTAACCATTTGATAAGCCAATAAGGTGTTTTGAATGCTGTTGTCAAATAAATGGAAGCTATTCTTTCCAAAATAAAGATTCCCGAATAGGGTAGAATGGCGAAAAGGCAACAAAGAATCTGTGCTAAACGCCATACCATTCTGTTGCTTTAAGTTTAACAACTTAAATTTCTCTTGTACGGAAACCTTAGCTTTTGCTTTTTTCAATTCGCTTTCATATAAGGCGATAGCACCTTTATAATCTACTTTAGCATTAATTTTTTGCAGCAGCAAGAGGGCCTCCAGCTTATTCATGCCCTGGAAACTGGCCAATTGGTAAACAAGGTAATTTCGGAGTTCTTCTTTATTTAACTTGACCTGAAAACCGCTTTTTTCAGCGTCAAGCAAAGCTTCAATGGCATGTCTGCTGATCCATAGTTCAGCATCGCTATTTTTCCACCATCCCCAGGTGCCATCTTTTCTACGTCCATCTTCCAGCTGGCGGATGATTTGTTTTACCACTCGCTCGTTGTTGAAAGTCTCTTTTTGAAAGGTCTTGATGCGTTTTTGTACCAACAGGGCTTTGAGTTTAGAAGCCAGCTGTTCATTACAAAAATATTCGTAATTGCGCAGGTACTCGGTTTCATTTTCTAAAACCGGCAATACAGAGGCTTCGGCCCTAAAGCTCACCTCCCCTAATTTTTGATCAAAAGTTAGCGCAATTGCGGTGTCTTTTTCCAGGGCATAAAACACACCCTTAGTTTCTAAAATCCCCGCTTTAAACAAAGGAATCGTTCGTTCTTCCCTATCGGCATAACCACTTTCCTTTTGGATGCTATAATTGAATTTCAGGCTGTCGGCACCTTCTGCTTTCACTGTGAGGGTATCCAGGTGTGAATTTTCTACGGATAAAACACCTTCCAGCAATGTTTTTTCATTGTATTTAAAGCTCCGCTTCAAGGAAACTGCGGTAGCACCATAATTAGCTATTTTACCAAGGGGGCTAAATGTATCACCCTCAATTGCGAATAACGGACTGACAAAAGCAGCACTCAAGGGTTTGAAAGCCTTAATGTTGCCATCGGTATAACCACTTTGCGATTTGCCGTTCATGGCGATAAAGAAGGTTCTCCAATTGGTAATGTCATCAGGAAAGGTAACTTTAAACTTTACTCTGCCCTGTGCGTTGGTACGCAGTTTTGGCTGCCAGAAGGCATCATCAGCAAAATTCTTACGGATGGAAGAAGGTG
>NZ_JAZQPU010000051.1:0-2210 GCF_045628745.1 Pedobacter sp. | reverse complement strand
TCGGTCTGATTTCATGTTGTAAGCTTTCATCATTTCTTCGCGGATTAATCCGGGATGTGTGGTGCTCAACCACAGGTAATCATGTGGTCTACCCCAGTAAGAGCCATGGTAATAAACACCACTGCCACCATTTCTTTTACTATCTTCCGTATTGTTGAGTCTTTGAATGTAACCATAATTATCATCGGGCCACACTAAGGTTACATCTTCTGGAACTTTTAACCCTGCATTGTAAATATCGAGCACTTCTTTGTACACCACAAATGCTTGTGGGATGGTGGTGATGTTTTTGGGGATATGTTTCTCTAAAATGCCACGTTGATCTTTGAAAATTTGTGTGAGCAGAGGCACAATATCTTCCGTCTTTTTGACGCCCTCAATACCGCTGTCGTGTACGCCTCGCATACCCAGGGAGTAAATGGCATCATTGATACTGCTTTCTTTTACCCGCTGGTCCCAATAATTATAAACACGATCTTTATTGGTGATGTAATTGAAGTCGCCTTTTGAGGCATCCCATTCTCCCACATTGTTACGCAACATAGGCTCCGCATGTGACGAACCAATAACGATAGCATAGGCTGCGGCCACCTTTTTATTGTCGGCATAATGATAAAATGCTTTTGTGCTGGGGTGCATGGCCGGCCAGATCAGGTTTGCCTTTAAGCGGAGTAAAAGTTCAAAAACTTTAGCATAGGTTTTGGGACCAATATCCCCCGTTTCTGGTTCAAAAGTATTTTGTGCCCAGGGCTGTAAACCCCAGTCTTCATCATTGATAAAAACACCCCTGTACTTGACAGATGGCGATGAGGAAATATAATCTACAGCAGTTAATTTCAGCGTTGACTGTGTTTTGATAGCCACATCGGCCCACCAATACCATGGGGAAACACCTATTTTTTCTGATACATGAAATACCCCATAAGCGGTGCCTCTGCTGTCACTGCCGGCTATTAACAAGGCATTTTTAATGTTTTGAACAGGCTGTTGAAGCACTTTCAAACCAAAGGATTCCCAACCACCAGTCACTTCTTTTTTCAACGAAGAACCTATGGGTAGCAACATGCGCATCAAGTCGCCATCAATATTGCCAATAATAATGGCATTCGCTGTAGCTTTGGAAAGAGCTGTGACTACGACAGGTAATTGGTGTGTTACCCTATAAATATCTTGCTGCAGCAGGTAGGCGCTAATGGAATCTAAAAGCGGCCCTTTTTTGCTGTAGACGATGGACGTTTTTGTATTTTTTGCCGCAATGGTAAAATCTTGAGCAAAAGCTGTTTGTATAAAAAAAGAACAGCTTAGTGTGATGAAAAGTTGTTGAAAGAGCCGGGGTTTACTTAAAACTGTATTTTTAGGTGTTAGACACATAGTTATATTGGGTTGCTCAAACCTATATAAGACTAGTCAGTTTTGCAACCCTTGCCATCCTGTTCTTTACATTGTTACAGAACGCATCTTAAACTGTTTCTAATAAGGAAATCAGCAATAAATACGCTATTTATTATAACTCTTAAGAAGGTGCATTTCGCATGATGCAATTTCTATCTATTTTTTTACATTTACAATCTAATGCAGACCAAATTAATCTTTTATCTTTTTTTCTTACTGTTCTTTTTATCCTTCACGGCTTCTTTGGCACAAGAAGAACGCACACCACCTCTAGCTATAAAGGGGATTCTTGATTTACGAAAAACATCTTTTAAGGATGAAATTTCACTCGATGGGGAATGGCTTTTCTATTGGAATAAGTTAGCTGTAGCACACGATACTTCAGCCACAGGAGCTGTGCTTTTTAATTTTCCAGGACTTTGGACAGTGGCACAACCAGGTTTTGAAAAGAAACCTTCCTATGGTTTTGCGACTTATAAATTGATGGTATTGATGCCTACACTGTTAAAAGACCTGAGGGTTTTAGTGCCTGATACTTACAACGCTTACCGATTATACCTCAACAATGACCTTGTTGCTTCAGATGGCATGATCAGCAAAACGGCAAAAGGTTATGTGCCTCATTATGCTGAAAAAAACTTTGATATCCCTAAAAATACAGACACCCTTCGATTCACCTTACAAATTGCCAATTTCTCTCACAGTAAAGGTGGCATCACTAAACACCTAATTATAGGTGATAAAAAGCAAATTGATTTTGACAAAAACTTCTCTGACGCTATTGATTGGTTTCTGGCAGGATGTTTAATTATGGGTGG
>NZ_JAZQPU010000050.1:0-29939 GCF_045628745.1 Pedobacter sp. | reverse complement strand
GTAGACAAGAAAACAGGAAATATTGAGACTAAACAAGCTTTCAATAATTACCAATTACACCTGGAATGGCTTATCCCATCTTATATTACTGGAGAAGGACAAGCTAGAGGCAATAGCGGATTATTCCTTGCTTCCATTGGCAAAGGCGATTTAGGCTATGAGTTACAGATTCTTGATGGTTATAATAACAAAACCTACACTAACGGTATGGTCGGCAGCATATATAAACAAACCACTCCACTGGTTAATGCAGCAAAGAAACCCGGAGAATGGCAAACTTATGATATTGTGTGGACAGCACCTACTTTTAATGCAGACAGTTCGTTAAAAACACCGGCTAAAGTTACCGTATTTTATAACGGAGTGTTGGTTCAGAATAACTTTGAGCTCAAAGGACCTACGCAATATGTTGGTCAGCCAGCCTATAGACAGGCCCACGGAGCTTCACCTATCAAACTGCAATCACATGGTGATAAAAGTGAGCCCATCAGTTTTCGCAACATTTGGATAAGAGAACTTTAGCCTTCAAAAAACATTCTTTGAATACGCTTTGTTATAGTTACAGTTTACCTAATAGGATTTCATACCATGGCAAAGTATTCAAAGAAGGCTTCTGAAAAAGTGGAAGAAGCAATGCATGAGGAAAAAGCGGGAACATTAAAAACCGGCACCGGAAAAAAGGTAACTTCAAAAAAACAAGCAGTAGCGATAGGCTTAGCTGAGGCGAGAAAAGAAGGTGCTAAAGTTCCTAAAAAGAAATAAGAGTGATTTGAACCAATTAATGAAGTCTTTCCAACTGAACTTTAATTGGCTGCGAGTATAAAAATTAATTGATCGAAAATTCACAATATTTTTCTAAATATAATTCAGATGAAAACGACTAAAAGTTCCACAGAAAAAAAAGAAACTGCAGACAAAAAACCTAAAGGAAGCAAACCTGAAGAATCAACTTCTGCAAAAGACGCGAAAAAGGTTAAAGTGACCAAGAAATAATAAGCTTAACCTCTATAATGCTTAATCATGTAAATTATATTGCTTTCAGAATTTAGACTTTCAATAAGCTTAATTCTGAAAGCAAATTATCATCACCGGTCGCTTTGTTCAGAGCTTCCATAAAATGCTGTACAAATCTATTCAGCTAAAAACTCATTTAATCTTCTTTTAATATTTGTCAAAACACCTTATATAAGTATGAGGCTGCCTAATAGTTTGATCATTATATTTCTTATTTTCATTACCTTGTTTACCTTTGATCAACCATATATAAAAATTTCGAATGAAAGAAGTAGTAATCGTTTCAGCAGTAAGAACGCCAATTGGCAGTTTCGGTGGATCATTAGCAAGTTTTTCGGCTCCCCAATTAGGAGGCATAGCCATCAAAGCCGCCATCGAAAAAGCGGGTATCAAACCTGAAGAAGTACAGGAACTCTACATGGGTAATGTTTTATCAGCCAACTTAGGACAAGCACCTGCAACGCAAGCTGCTAAACTTGCCGGTTTACCCGATTTACCAGCAACAACAATTAATAAAGTATGTGCTTCAGGCACTAAAGCAATTATGCTGGCCGCACAAAGTATTGCCTTAGGACAGAACGATATTGTGGTTGCCGGTGGTATGGAAAGCATGAGTAATGTGCCCTACTATTTAGATAAAGCGCGCAATGGATACCGCTTAGGGAATGGCCAGCTGACTGATGGTTTAGTGAAAGATGGCCTGTGGGATGTTTATAATGACTACCACATGGGCTCAGCAGCTGAACTTTGTGCCTCTACCTGTAATATTAGTCGTGAAGACCAGGATGCTTTTGCCATTGCCTCTTACCAGAAAGCACAGGCAGCTCAACAAAATGAAAAGTTTAAACAGGAAATAGTTGCTGTAGAAGTAACAGACAGAAAAGGAACCGTCACCGCTATCACGGACGATGAAGAACCTTTTACTGTTAAATTTGACAAAATACCGGCACTAAAACCCGTCTTTAAAAAAGAAGGGACAGTTACCGCAGCAAATGCTTCAACCTTAAATGATGGTGCTGCTGCCCTTGTATTGATGAGTGCAGAAAAAGCCGCAGAATTGGGCATTAAACCTTTAGCCAGAATTTTAGCCTATGCAGATGCACAGCAAGCACCTGAATGGTTTACCACTGCTCCTGCAAAAGCCATTCCTATTGCCTTAAACAGGGCTGGAATTGACATCAAGGATGTAGACTATTTTGAAATCAATGAAGCCTTTTCTGTTGTTTCTCTGGCCAACAACCAATTATTAGCTTTAGACAATGAAAAAGTAAATGTTAACGGTGGTGCGGTAGCTTTAGGGCACCCACTGGGCGCTTCAGGTGCTCGAATTGTAGTGACCCTAATTTCAGTACTTTCTCAAAACCAAGGCAAAATTGGCGTTGCCGGAATATGTAATGGTGGTGGCGGTGCCAGCGCAATAGTGATTGAAAGTTTAGTCTAATAGACCTTTCCCAGCGACTACTATTTATACACCATAGTAGTCGCTTAACTTTGTTCTCCTTAACTATCAATTTAATATGTTATTGGTTATGAATTCAAGATGAAGCCCTTGTAATTAAAAACTTGCTAGTTTGCTTTCATGTCGTTATCTTGCGGGATAGTAACATCGTTATTTCATAAACCAACACACTAAGTAGATGACTAAATCTTCGAAAGCGCGGCATCCAAAAGGCCTGCCCGTTTTATTTTTTACCGAGATGTGGGAGCGTTTTGGCTACTACCTGATGCTCGGAATTCTCTTACTTTATCTAAAGGACCCCAAAGGAGGTTTTGGTTTTGACAATAAAGAAGCTGCAGATATTGTTGGCACCTATTTAGGTCTTGTCTATTTAACCCCCTTTTTGGGTGGCTTAATAGCAGATAGGATTTTAGGTTACAGAAAATCAATTATCATTGGAGGTCTCTTAATGTCGGCTGGTTATTTTTGCCTGGCCTTCCCTTCTATAGAAATGTTTTGGCTGGCCGTAGTCTTGATTGTTATAGGTAATGGCTTTTTTAAGCCTAATATTTCTACCCTATTAGGTAATTTATATGCTACACCAGACAACAAATCGCTTAAAGATTCAGGCTACAATATTTTTTACATGGGTATCAACATTGGTGCCTTCATCTGTAATTTCGTTGCCGCATACATGCGTAATGAATATGGCTGGGGATATGCCTTTGGTGCTGCAGGTTTAGGGATGTTATTGGGAATCATCTGGTTTATTGCAGGTTCTAAACATATTAAACATGCAGATGTGATGAAACCTGCCAACCCAGAGGACATGTCGGTCAGTAAAGTAATGTGGCTGGTCATGATTCCCATGTTTGTTTTTGGTATTGCAGGCTGGTTTATCCCTGGTAATATTTTCGGCTCTGATTCCACTGATGCTTTTATTGTTGCTTGTATTCCTGTCATCTCTTTTTACATCAACTTATTGGTTAAATCTAACAAAGAAGACAAATCACGCATTGGTGCTCTTTTAGCTATTTTCGCTGTTGTCGTGGTTTTCTGGGCTGTGTTTAAGCAAAATTCTTCCGCACTAACCAACTACGCTGAAACTTATACAGACAGGCAAATTAGCGACCGGACTGCTGGTTACCTGAAGCCTTTCGGCATGGTAGTGGAATTAACAACTGAACAGGATTCTTTTCCAAAACATGACCCATTTTTTAAACCTTTAAAAGATGCCAATGGAGAGAAGATCATGGAGCTTACGCCAAATCCTTATTTCCATAACCTTGATAAGGCAAAATGGCCTCAGGAGAAAGAACCTGTGAAGCTGATCTCTACAGAAATATTCCAATCGGTTAATCCATTCTTTATAATCTTACTTACCCCACTGGTGATCTCCTTGTTTAGCTTTCTTAGAAAAAGAGGGAAAGAGCCCTCCACCCCTGCTAAAATTGGTTACGGTTTATTAATCACCGGCTTGTCGACCGCAATTATGGCCTTTGCCATTTATTCAACGGACATTACGATGGAAAAATCTTCTGCATGGTGGCTCATCGGCTCTTATGCCGTAGTGACTATTGGGGAGTTATTTTTATCGCCTATTGGTTTATCCCTGGTATCTAAGGTAGCCCCTGCCCGCCTTACCTCCTTAATGATGGGCGGATGGTTTTTAGCGACTTCCATTGGCAACAAGCTTTCCGGTGTTTTAGCTTCGCTTTGGGATACCTATGAACAGAAGGCTAACTTTTTCTGGGTCAATTGTATCGCCTGTGTAGTAGCAGGACTCATCATCTTCGCCATGTTAAAATGGTTACGGGGAATTATTAACAAACACGCTTAATTATCAATTTATAAATAAATTATATAAAATTCTATATGGATCAATCTGAAATCCTGAAGCCTGAGGAGTTAAACCCTTCTACAAAAGGCCATCCTAAGGGATTGTACGTTTTATTTGCTACAGAAATGTGGGAACGTTTCAACTATTATGGCATGAGAGCCATATTGGTGCTTTTCATGACTAAAGCCTTGCTTTTTGATAAAGCTTTCGCCTCTAACCTTTATGGCAGTTATACTGGTTTAGTATACTTAACACCCCTTATTGGTGGTTTTGTGGCCGATAGGTTTTGGGGAAACCGAAGATCTATCATTACCGGCGGTGTATTAATGTCATTGGGTAACCTTTTGATGTTTGCCTGCGCTTCGATTTACCAATCTAATCTGGACGCCTCAGCCTTTTTGTTTTTCACCGGATTGGGCTTTATGATTGCCGGTAACGGATTCTTCAAGCCTAATATTTCTTCTATGGTAGGTCAGTTATATCCTGCCAACGATAGAAGAATTGATGCCGCTTATACCATTTTCTACATGGGGATTAACGTAGGTGGTGCTTTAGGACCCTTTATTTGCGGCTATTTTGGTGATACAGGTAATCCTGCAGACTTTAAATGGGCATTTTTATGTGCAGCTATTGCAATGGCCATTGGGGTAATTGTATTTATCTATTTAAAAGACAAGTATGTACGTCATCCTGATGGTAAACCATTAGGTATGTCGCCACTAAAGGCAGATGCTCAAAAGCCTAATCCGGTATTGGTATATGGATCGCTAATGGCTTTTGTGGCCATTTGTGTAGGTATGCTTTATATTGATGCAAAGGTTTACAGTTATTTAAGTTATTTATTGATCGTTGCTGTATTAGGTATTGGTTACATGCTTTTCAGTGATAAAAGTCTAAGTGTGGTGGAGAAAAAGAAAATCTCGGTCATCTTTATCGTGGCTTTCTTCGTTGTCTTCTTTTGGAGCGCATTTGAGCAGGCAGGTGCCTCATTAACCTTCTTTGCAGAAGAGCAAACACAACGTGATTTAGGTTTCTTTACTGTGCCAGCAAGTTGGTTCCAGTCTTTAAACTCTGTTTTCGTTATTATCTTTGCCCCTGTTTTTGCCTGGTTATGGATTAAATTAGGTAGAAAAGAACCCTCAGCACCAACAAAAATGGCTCTTGGTCTTTTGTTACTTGCTGTAGGTTATTTTATCATTGCCGTGGGTGTTAAAGACATTGGCACTGGTGTTAAAGTAAGTATGATCTGGTTAATCGGAATGTATGCTTTCCATACCTGGGGAGAACTTTGCTTATCACCAATCGGCTTATCACTGGTTAACAAATTGTCTCCGGTAAAATTTGCTTCCCTATTAATGGCGGTATGGTTTCTTGCCAATGCAGGCTCTAACGTTCTGGCGGGTAAATTAAGTTCATTATATCCTGATGGCACCAAAGTAACTAATTTTGCAGGTTATGAAATGCACAACATCAACGACTTCTTTATGCTGTTTGTGTTTATGGCTGGTATCGCTGCCTTTATCTTGTTTTTCTTAACCAAGTGGTTACAGAAAACCATGAATTCTACAACGTAGTATACATTTTTTATCATATTTAACCCGCAGGACTTCCAATCCTGCGGGTTTTTTAATTTTATTGAATACTTTCGCAGGGTTATTTACTTTATCAATTTTTACGTGTCAGACAGTTTAGTTATCATCCCAACCTATAATGAAAAGGAAAATATTGAAAAGATCATTAGAAAAGTCCTTTCCCTGGATTTTGCTTTTGAACTTTTAATTATAGATGATGGGTCGCCGGATGGCACTTCAGACATCATCAAATCCTTACAGGTTGAGTTTGCCGGCCGCCTGCATCTTGAACAAAGGATAGGAAAATTAGGCTTAGGCACTGCGTACATCCATGGTTTCAGATGGGCCCTGAAGCATAATTATGACTATATTTTTGAAATGGATGCAGATTTTTCTCATAATCCTGATGACCTGCCCAAATTAAGAAAGGCTTGTGTAGAAGGTGCAGATGTGGCTATTGGCTCCAGGTATGTTAATGGGGTGAATGTGGTCAATTGGCCAATGAGCCGGGTGCTGATGTCTTATTTCGCCTCCATGTATGTGCGATTAATTACACGTATTGATATTCAGGATGCTACCGCTGGATTTAAATGTTACCGTAGAATTGTATTAGAAACCATTCCCCTGGATAAAATTAAGTTTGTAGGTTATGCCTTTCAGATAGAGATGAAGTTTACGGCCTTACAATATGGCTTTAAAGTGGTAGAAGTACCCATCATTTTTACCGATCGTACTGAAGGCTCCTCAAAAATGAGCACCAGAATCTTCAGAGAGGCATTCTATGGCGTTATTCAGATGAAAATGACCAGTTGGTTCCGGAATTATGATCGCAAGTCTTAAAGTTTTTTATCCTGCGTCTTTACTCGCCCTGATCATCGCCCCAAAGTCTAGTTGACTTTCCATCGCATTAACCATCATGATCAGGCGCTTCACTTTTGTTTTTTCAGTCTTAGCAGAGGTATACCAATTGATAAAATAATGCTGGTGCGATAAAGGCATTGCCAGAAAGCGATCCATCAAATGACGCTCTTCCAGGAGACACATTTCCATCTCCTCAGGCATCTCCACAGTAAAATGCAAGTCTTCCTCTAATTCCACTTTGATCACCGCCCCTTCTTCTTTTTGCAATTGCTTCCGTAAAGCAGCCTTCACCGCAATGATAAAAGCTCCCTCTCCCATTGGAATCATAGCCATTCCGCTGATGTCAATATGATCAAACTTACCTTTTACCCGGTAGCTCTTTTTGCAGCCTGGCTTAAGGACCTGAGCTATTGCTTGTGGAACAGTGATATAAGTCCAGCCAGTCTTTTCGCCCATACGCTCGAAGCGTTCTAATGAAGCATTAAATGTAACCATAAATAAAGTTAAAACTTTTCTTCTACACCTAAACCAAACAAGGCAAAATCATATTTCACTGGATCTGCAGGATCAAATTTACGCAGTGCTGTGGTCAACTCCAGTGCGGTCTGCCAGTCAGTTTGTTTTCTTGAAATAAGGTTAAGGCGGCGGGCAACACGATCGACATGAACGTCACAAGGGCAAATCAAATCTTTGGGTTTTAAAGTCGTCCAGATTCCAAAATCAACGCCACAATTATCTTTCCTTACCATCCAGCGCAAGAACATATTTAAACGTTTGCAGGTAGATTTCTGTGCTGGTGATGACACATGTTTAATGGTACGTGTAGGATAATCTTCTAAACTAAAAAAGTAAGTTCTGAAGTGATTCAGGGCTTGTTCAATTTCAAAATTTGGTCTGTTGAGTTCGCTTAAATATTCTTCTCTAAAAGGAGATAATTGAGGAATAAAAGCGGTTTCCAGGCTATCAGAATTTTGGTAATGCGCTTTAAAAAATGCAACGAAATACAACAGGTCGGTATCATTGAAAGTGCGGTGTTTAAAGCCAAGTAAACCTTTCAGGTCCTCATCACCATGGTGCAGCATAAATTCATAAGGAGCATTGTCCATTCTATGGAAAAGATCAGTGCACTTGTTGATAATTGTTTTGCGCTGGCCCCAAGCTAAAATTGCCGCAAAAAATGCGGCAATTTCAATATCCTGTTTCTTTACAAACCGATGTGGAATGCAAATTGGGTCATTCTCGATAAAAGCCTGTTGGTTGTATTGCACAAACTTGAGGTCTAAGAAATCTTTAAGCTCCAGGAATTCCAAATGAATTTATTTAAGTGCTTGTTCTAAATCAGCTATTAAATCATCAATGTCTTCCACACCTACGCTTAAACGAAGTAAGTTATCAGTAACACCAACTTTCTCACGCTCTTCTTTAGGAATAGAACCATGTGTCATGCTTGTAGGGTGATTAATTAAAGATTCTACACCACCTAAAGACTCTGCCAAGGTGAAAACCTTAAAAGAAGAAGCCACACGATAAGTTTCCTCCAGGTCAGCACCTTTTAAAGTGATCGAAACCATACCTCCAAAACCACGCATCTGTTTTTTAGCAATTTCATGATTAGGGTGATCTTCAAAACCTGGCCAGTAGATTTTATCTACCTTTGGGTGGTTTTTCAAGAAATGAGCTACCTTAATACCGTTTTCACAGTGAGCTTTCATTCTTAAGTGCAGGGTTTTGATACCTCTTAACACCAAAAAGGCATCCTGAGGACCTGGTGTAGCACCACAGGCATTATAAATAAACCAAAGGTCTTTATACAACTGATCGTCGTTTACCAACAAAGCACCCATCACCACATCCGAGTGTCCACCAATGTATTTAGTAACAGAGTGCATCACAATGTCAGCTCCTAAATCCATTGGATTTTGAAGATAAGGAGAGGCAAAAGTATTGTCTACCGCTAGAAGTAAATTATGTTGTTTTGAAATTTTAGCAATCCCTTCAATGTCTACAATTTGCATTGTAGGGTTTGTAGGTGTTTCAATCCAGATTAACTTTGTTTTTTCAGTAATATATGGAATTATATTTTCAGGTTTCGAAAGATCAAGAAAGCTAAATTTAATGCCATATTTCTCATAAACCTTGGTAAAAATACGGTAAGAACCACCATAAAGATCATTTCCGGTAATCACCTCATCACCAGGCTGTAACAACCTTAAAACTGCGTCAGTAGCGCCCATACCACTTGAAAAAGCCAAACCATATTTAGCATTTTCCAAAGCTGCAAGACAACTTTCCAAAGCTTTCCTGGTTGGATTTGTTCCACGGGAATATTCAAAACCCTGGTTATCACCAGGAGACTTTTGCCAGTAAGTAGAAGTCTGGTAAATAGGGGTCATTACGGCTCCTGTGCTTGGATCAGGTTCCTGACCAGCGTGAATAGCTTTTGTTGCAAATTTCATAGCATGAGTTTAATAAAACAGCGAGTTGTTTAACAATTTAATTAATAAGCACGGGCAAATAACACCCTTTGTATGGAAGGTTTGCCAGAGTAAATACAAACACCTTCTTCTAGTTTGTTATCCAAAGGAATACACCTGATGGTTGCTTTGGTTTCCTCTTTTATCTTTTGTTCTGTTTCGGGTGTACCATCCCAATGCGCACTGATGAAACCTGCTTTACTGTCTAAAAGTTCTTTAAGTTCATCATAAGAATTCGCTTCCGTAATATGGTCTTCTCTATAAGCAGCTGCTTTATCGTAAATGCTTTTCTGAATATCATCCAACAATTGTGGAATGTAAATCTCCAGTCCATCTTGCGTTACGGTGAACTTCTCACGAGTATCTCTACGGGCAATTTCTACTGTTTTATTTTCCATATCTCTACCACCAATGGCGATACGAATTGGAACACCTTTAAGTTCATATTCTGCAAATTTAAATCCCGGACGTTGCGTGTCACGATCATCATATTTTACAGAAATGCCTATGCGTTTAAGCTTAGGAATCAATTCATCAACAAAAGATGATATATTTTTAAGGTCTTCCTCACCTCTGTAAATTGGTACAATAACTACTTGTATAGGCGCTAATTTTGGTGGCAATACCAAACCAGCATCATCACTGTGTGCCATAATTAGGGCACCTATTAATCTTGTAGAAACACCCCATGAAGTTGCCCAAACATGCTCAACTTTACCTTCTTTACTCGTAAACTTTACATCAAAAGCCTTCGCGAAGTTTTGGCCCAGAAAATGCGATGTTCCAGCTTGCAAAGCTTTACCATCCTGCATTAAGGCTTCAATACAATAGGTATCTAAAGCACCTGCAAAACGTTCATTGGCAGTTTTTTTACCTTTAACAACAGGCATCGCCATATAGCTTTCAGCAAAGTCAGCATATACATCCAGCATACGTTCTGTTTCCTGAATCGCTTCCTGAGCAGTTGCATGTGCAGTATGTCCTTCTTGCCATAAGAATTCTGCTGTTCTTAAAAACAAACGTGTTCTCATTTCCCAGCGAACAACATTTGCCCATTGGTTAATCAGCAAAGGTAAATCTCTATATGACTGAATCCAGCCTCTATAAGTATTCCAAATGATAGTCTCAGAAGTAGGTCTGACAATCAGCTCCTCTTCCAGTTTGGCAGTTTCATCCACGACAATATTTCCTTCTCCATCATTTTTAAGACGGTAATGTGTCACAACTGCACATTCGGTGGCAAAACCTTCCACGTGAGAAGCTTCTTTAGAAAAATATGACTTTGGGATGAAGAGCGGAAAATAGGCATTACTATGTCCTGTATCTTTGAATTTTTGGTCTAAAATTGCTTGCATTTTCTCCCAAATAGAATAACCATATGGCTTAATGACCATGCAACCCCTCACATCTGAATGATCCGCAAGGTCAGCCTTTATAACAATGTCGTTATACCACTGTGAATAATCTTCGTTTTTGCTTGTAATACCTTTGCTCATAACTATCTGGAACGTTATTTGTGTTAAATTATTTGTTTAGTAGTCCACAAATTTATAAATTTATAGCTATAAAAATTGCAACACACACAAACAATTAACATATCATGAAACCGATTCGATTATTTGCTAGTCTACTGGCAGCAGGCACAGTAGCGCTTGCCTCGTGTTCTGCACCGAGGATGGCAACAGAAAATAAAGGTACTGATGATGTATATAATTCTGTAGCTCAGGCAAAAGAGTATGTACAACCTAAACCTCGCCCTTCATCTCAATATAAGGATACATCTGCCATTCAGGAAGACTACGGAATGAGTGACCCATACTATGATATGGATTATTCTTCCCGTATCAACAGGTTCTATTATGGTAGTCCTTTCCGCAGCTATTATGATCCTTTTTATTATGATTATTATGGCTATAATAGCTTTTCTCCATGGTACTCTTCTGGCTTCTCTTTAGGCTTCGGTTGGGGATGGGGAAGTCCCTTTTATGGAAACTACTGGAATAACCCTTATTACGGTTATGGAATCTACTCTCCATACTATGCATGGAACCCTTACTACGGTGGCGGCTATTTAGGCGGTGGTTACCTTGGTGGTGGCTATGTCCATACTTTACCGGGAAACACTACCAGAGGTCCACGACCTGACAGAGGCAGAGAAAATAACACTGGTTATTCAAGATCAGGCACAGGAATAGTGACCGGCCGTGGCGCAACAAGGTCTAACAATGGCGTTGTTTCTACAGACAGAAGTCGTGCAGAAAGATATAACCCTAGCCGTGGTACTGTTAACCCTAATACCACCGGTAGAACTGGTCGTACCACTACTGAAACTAACAGACCACCAACAAGGTCAAACACAGACAACAGACCAAGCTATAGCCCTCCTTCAAGAAGCAGCAGTGGCAGCGCTGGCGCATCACAAGGAAGTAGCGGTGGTGGTGGCAGCAGAAGCTCAAGAGGTGGAGGCAGAAATTAATTTAACGAGGCTTATCTAATAGAATGAAAAAATTCATGACACTGCTTGGATTAGCTATGGTAGCTAATACAGGATTTTTATACGCACAATACGCCGGAGACGCCTTAAGGTTTTCACAAACCAATTATGGTAGTTCTGCCCGTTTCAAAGGTTTAGGTAATGCACAAATTGGCTTAGGTGGAGACATCAGCTCCATCAGTGGTAACCCTGCAGGTTTGGGAATGTTTACCAGATCAGAATTTAGCGTTACACCCGAATATAACAATACCATCTCGGAGTCTACTTATCTTGGTCAGCGCTCTAAAAGCGACCTTGACAAAGGTAATTTAAACCAGGCGGGAATGGTTTGGTATAATCCTACGGTTAAAAGAGCAGGATCTGATTTAAATAAAGGTGTATTAAGCTTTGTATGGGGACTAGGTTACAACAGAAACAATGATTTTAGTGCAAGTCACTCTTATGGCGGTGTGAATGGACAAAACTCTATCGGTGACTTTTTTGCTGAAGATGCAACATTTAATGGTGCTTTACCAGAACAATTAGCGGATGGTACTTTAGCCCGAATGGCTTACGATAGCTTTTTAATAGATGAAGTGGGTACGGGCAATAACGGAGTCTATCAACGTGCAACATCTTTAAATAATTTACAACAGTATAACCAGGTTAGATTTGGGTCTACCTCTGAGTTCAATTTCTCAGGTGCCTTAAATATCTCTAACCAGTTTTACATTGGTGCTTCTGTTGGTTTGATCAGCATGCGTTATGGCTATGATTCTCAGTTTACTGAAAGTGGTGTATCCACCCTAAACACAGTGACTACCCCTATTGCCGGAGATCCTGTGGCGGGTGATGCTTATGACATCTCTTACAGACAAAGTCAAACTACTGATGGATCTGGTATCAACGGAAAAATTGGTGTGATATTTAAACCTGTAAATGCTTTTAGAATTGGGGCTACTTTCCAAACCCCAACCTGGATGCACATTGAAGATGTATATTCTGAAGTGATTGATTCGCGTTTCAATGCCAGTACAGCATATACCAATGATCCTTCAAACAGTGTTTTTCAATACAATTTAAGAACACCTTACAAAGGATCACTAGGTGCAAGTTTTATCCTGGGTAACAATGGTCTGTTAACTGCAGATGTTGATTATGTAGATTATTCTTCTATCAAGTTCAGCAATGCTGAAAATAGTTATTCACCTACTACAATCACTAACAACAATTTAGATGTGAAGGATTTTTATACCGATGCCATTAATTACCGCGTAGGTGGTGAATTAAGAGTTGACCAGCTAACCTTAAGAGCAGGTTTTGGCTTAAACGGCACTCCTTATAAAGATGATGACGCAAAGCTTTTTGAAACTAAGATATACAGTGGTGGTTTAGGTTACCGCTTTAACCAATATTATTTAGATGTAGCTTATCAACGTGTAGAGACTAATAATACTTTTAGTCCTTATGTGCTGAATGATTTTTCTGAGCCTGTTGCCTCTTCAAAGGTCAACAAAAACAACGTTTTCTTAACGTTGGGTGTAAGGTTTTAACATCCATCCATTCTATACGTAAAAAAACCCCGGTCTTTAAATAGAACGGGGTTTTTTCTTTTATTAAGGATTTTATAAATTAAATCTGTCAATTTGCTTTTCTATGGCTGCATCTTTAATAAGTTCCGGTGCATGATGCGGTTTCTTTCTTGCATCAATTAGCAAAGGCCCAGTACATCCCCAATGTTTATTTTTCGTAAAGCTCCCCACCCCATCAATATCTGCGGCAGGGTTACTTCTGGTAAAGGTTACCCATACCAGGTTATCTACGTTCTGAGCTGTAAAAGCAGCGTCATCACAAATCACAATTAAGGCTATCCCATCCAGCGGGTAAAAACTAAGTTTGGTTTTCACAGCATCAATCTCTTGTTTCGCTGAAGCAGCATTTACATAAGCAGGTAACTGCAGCGTTAATATCCCTGGAAGGGCTAAGAAGCTCTTATACACCAAATTAAAATCAGCCGCAAGGATAGTGCTTAGTTGTCGTTTAACATCACCAGCGGCAGCAAAAACTACTTTAGAGCCGCTATTAAGTCCTTCCCCACTGTAATCTAGCGTATCAATAGTGGTTTGTGTATAAAAGTGGAGGTCTCTGGTTAAATCTATGCGTTCCAGTATATGCTTCAAAAAAGAGGCAATATTATTTGTACTCAATTGCTCATTATCTTCCCTTGCTGCAATGAACAGGTATTTTGCCAGGCTAAGCTGGTTCTTCCCTAAAATATGATTGGCAATGGTGAGAATTTCCTGGGGCCTGCGTTCTTTTAAAAAAGGTGTATATCTTTCACTGCCGATGGCAAATAACAAAGGATGTACCCCAGCAGCGTCTACGGCATTTACTTCTTTCAATCCGTGAATTTCCTGGGGAATAGCAGCACCTGTTATTTCATGAATTAAAGCACCAAAACTGGTATCTTCCTGTGGCGGTCTGCCAACTACCGTAAATGACCAGATGGCATCTTCACGGTGGTAAACATTATGCACCTTCATTAGCGGGAAAGGATGTGTTAAGCTGTAATAGCCCAGGTGGTCACCAAATGGTCCTTCTGGTTTATTTTCATGAGGGTAAACTGTTCCGGTGATGATGAAATCAGCATCAGCAGACATACAGAAACCTTCCTCATCATAAAAATAACGGAAACGCCTGTTTCCTATGGCGCCTGCAAAAGTAAGTTCCGACAAACCTTCTGGCAAAGGCATCACGGCCGCTAAAGGATGAGCAGGTGGCCCACCTACAAAGATGCTTACTTTTAAAGGTTGGCCTTTGGCATTGGCTTTTGATTGATGTACACCTATGCCACGGTGGATCTGGTAGTGCAAACCTATTTCTTTATCCTGAATATAATCATTGCCAGCTAACTGAACACGGTACATGCCAAGGTTACCATTAAGTGCGCCGGGTTTATCAATATCTTCCGTATAAACCTGGGGCATGGTGATAAATGGACCACCGTCCATCGGCCAGTTCACAATCTGTGGTAAAGCACTGATGGTTGTTTTTTTGAAAGTCGGTTTAAATAGATTTTGTTTGAGCGGCAAGGCCGAAACGGCTAATAAGCCTGATCCTGCATATTTTAAAGGGTTCTTTAGCGCCTTCATGGGGTCAGAACGTAAACCTACTAACTGCTGCACATTTTCCAGGCTATCCCTGAACATGAACTTTGAGCGCTCCAGCGTTCCAAATAAATTTGATACTGCAGGAAATTTACTTCCTTTCACCTTTTCAAACAGAATAGCAGGTCCTTGTGCATCGTATACCCGCATATGGATGGCTGCCATTTCCAGGTAAGGATCAACTTCTTCTTTGATACGCAGCAAATGCCCATGTTTATCTAAATCGGCAACACACGCTGCTAAATTATTATATCCCATTATTTCAAAGGTATTAAACAAATCTGAGTTTTAAGAAAACCCTAAAAAAAGAAAAACCATGCCTCTCAGCATGGTTTTTCAAACGGTAATGAAAATCTTAATTTTTATTAGCAAAGGATCTTAACATCCAATTGTTTTTCTCTTTGAACTGCATGAAACGATTCACCATATCATTAGAACCATCATCATCAGCTGCTTCTGTAGCCAATAAAAGTTCTCTTTCAATACCAATCAAAACAGCCATATCATCAAGAATAGCATCAACCATATCCATATCGCTCATACCGATGGTATTGATCTCTTTGATGTTAGACTCTTTAATATAATCAGCAAAACGACTATGAGGAGCCTTTCCTAGCGTTAATACACGCTCGGCGATCTCATCAATTGTAGTTTGTGCATCTGTATATAATTCTTCAAATTTAACATGTAAAGTAAAAAAGTTCTGTCCTTTGATATTCCAATGACAACCTCTTAGTTTCTGGTAATGAACATGATAGTTTGCGAGATAGTCGTTAAGCATGTCAACAATTGGCTTTACTTCTTTTTCTTTCAAAGAAATTTCTTTCGCATCCATAATTTTCGTCTTTATTATATTGTGTATACTTAGAACAAACAATATGGACAAAGGTTTTATAAATAACAAATTGTATACAATACAGTCGTTTAAATCCCGTTTTCTATTCAGAATTTAAGCTCTTAATTTTTATTCGTAATATTGCCGAACTAACTTGACAAATCATTAATGCAAAAATATTATATAGTTTCATTGCTGGCTATTTTCTATTGTACCTCTGCTGCATCTGCCTCCGTGAGCAGAGATTCAATTGGTGTAGAAAATTTAAATGGAAAAAAGTTAATTATACATCAGGTTGCACAGCATGACACGTATTACTCCATCAGCCGGAGATACAACATAGCACCCAAGGAGATTATGCTCTTTAACGACAATAAATTTCTTTCCATAGGTGCCGTCATCAAAGTACCTACGCAACGGGCGTTTAATGAAGGTCCTGCAAGCCCCATAAAAGCTGGACCAGGACAAACACCTGTAAATCAGCAAGAGAGTTATACCGAGCATATTGTCCAGAAAAAAGAAAATTTAAATCTACTGGCAAAAAAATATGGCACCTCCATTGATGAAATCAAAAGAATCAACAACTTAAACAGCATCAACCTTAGCATTGGCCAGGTTTTGAAGATGCCTGTTATTGCTTCTCCAGATAGCATTCAAACTACTCCTCCCGTACAAACAACAGTGCCGCAGCCTCAGGTTAAACCAGAATTACCACAGAAAAAACCAGATACCCCTTTAAATGTAAGGAAACAATTACCCGCAACAACACCTAATAAACCAACCCCTACTCCTGCAACAACCGCAGAAAATGAAGAATTAGTTGTACACACCGTAGCCTCTAATGAAACCATCTATTCTATCGCCACCAGTTACAAAATGACGATGGATCAGTTAAAAGCTAAAAACAACCTGACCAGCAATTCTTTAAGATTAGGCCAAAAACTATTGATCAAAGGTCAGTATGGCCAGAAAAAATTTAACCCATTTGAATCCGAGACAGACACCCTGACTTCCATCAAAGATCCTTCCTTAAGGTATGCTGCCAGCCGCTACGGCCTGAACCAGATTGATGAGAAAGGTACTGCCATCTCTATTTTAGATCCAGACCTGGATCCTAATAAAATGTTGGTTCTACACCGTACAGCACCCATAGGCACCGTTATGAAAATAACTAACCCCATGAGTAACCGTTCTACCTTCGCAAAGGTAGTTGGCAAGTTTACAGAGAATGAATCTACAAAAGATGTAGTTTTAGTGATGACAAAAGCAGTGGCAGATGCACTGGGTGCCTTAGACAAAAGATTTTTTTGCAATTTATCATACAGCGGACAAGAGAATAATGAACAATAAACCCTTTATTATCGGAATAGCAGGTGGCAGCGGTTCCGGTAAAACTTTCTTTTTGAATTGTTTTTTACACCATTTCAAGAATGACGAAATTACATTAGTATCACAAGATGATTACTATATCCCAGCGGGCGAGATGACCGCCGAAGAGAACAAGCTTTACAACTTTGACCTACCAACCACGATAGACCATGAGCAGTTTAGCGTGGACATTAAAAAACTGCTAAAGGGAGAGGTAGTCTACAAGAAAGAGTATAATTTCAACAATCCGCTGGCCGTGGTTAAGATTCTGGAAATTAACCCTGCGCCTATCATCATTGTTGAAGGTTTATTCATCCTTCATTTTAAAGAAATTATGAGCTTGCTAGATCATAAAATCTTTATCGAAGCAGAAGAGCATGTTGCTCTTGATCGCCGTATTAAAAGAGACGGCATGGAACGCGGCTACCCTGAAGATGATGTGTTGTTTAAATGGCACAACCATGTTATGCCATCTTACAAAGAGTTTCTTTTACCTTATAAAGAAGATTGCCATCAGGTGATTGTCAATAACAACAATACACCTGATCATATTATTTCTATTACAGAAAAAATTGCTGAAGACCTTAAAGTTAAATTCTGTAAAGAAAGAGGCTAATTAAGATCCATTTCCGGTGTATTTTCATCGGCGATTAACCTGCCTGAAGTGGCATTTTTGATATAATCGACACTCACACCGGGTGCTCTTTCAATCAATAGAAAACCACCTTCAGGCAGTACATCTAACACCGCAAGTTCCGTTACAATTTTCCTGATACATTTTACGCCCGTTAACGGTAAAGTACACTGTGGTAGCAATTTGCTCTCTCCAGCTTTATTGACGTGCTGCATGGCTACGATAATGTTTTTTGCAGAAGCTACTAAATCCATTGCGCCACCCATGCCCTTCACCATTTTACCCGGAATTTTCCAGTTGGCAATATCACCATATTCAGAAACTTCCATGGCACCTAATATAGTCAGGTCAATTTTCTGACTTCTGATCATTCCAAAGCTCATTGCAGAATCAAATATAGAGGAGCCCGGCAAGGTAGTGATTGTTTGCTTTCCGGCATTAATCAAATCAGGATCTTCCTGTCCTTCAAAAGGAAAAGGACCCATTCCTAAAAGCCCATTTTCACTTTGCAACACTACATTAATGCCATCAGGAATATAATTGGCTACTAAGGTTGGAATGCCTATACCCAGGTTAACATAGTAACCATCCTTTATTTCTTTAGCGATACGTTTCGCAATTCCGTGTTTATCCAGCATAAAAATGTTTATATTTTGGGTCTTACCGTCAGCTGTTCTATTCTTTTTTCATAATGATCACCCTGGAAGATGCGGTGTACATACACACCTGGTGTATGAATCTGATCAGGATCAAGCTCACCAGCTTCAACAAGAATTTCTACTTCAGCAATGGTAATTTTTCCGGCCATAGCCATCACCGGGTTAAAGTTTCTGCTGGTGGCTTTATAAATTAAATTTCCTGCAGTATCCCCTTTCCAGGCTTTAACGATGGCAAAATCAGCATCAAAAGCATATTCCATCAGGTAATCCTTGCCGTTAAAATTGCGGACTTCCTTACCTTCAGCAACTTCAGTACCAACGCCAGCAGGCGTAAAAATAGCAGGCATGCCATAACCAGCGGCCATGCAACGCGTAGCTAAAGTACCCTGAGGAATAAGGTCAACCTCTAACTCACCACTCAGCAACTGCCTTTCAAATTCGGCATTTTCACCTACATAAGAAGAGATCATCTTTTTTACCTGTCGCTGTTGCAGCAATAGCCCAATGCCGAAATCATCTACCCCGGCATTATTAGAAATGCAAGTTAAATTCTTTACTTTTTTTTGCACAAGGGCAGCGATACAATTTTCAGGGATTCCACATAAGCCAAAACCGCCAAGCATGAGGGTTTGACCGTCTTCAATATCGCGAATAGCCTCTTCAGCTCCCGACACAACTTTATTGATCATATATTTGGTTTGCTTGCTAAATTAGGAAATCTTACCGTAAAAAATTTATTTAAAATATACGTACGTTATGCCATCACCACCACGATCCTGGTGTTCATCTTCTACCCGGGTTACAGCACTGTACTTTTTAAGGTACTCCCTAATCAACTTTCTAAGAATGCCATCACCTTTACCATGAATCAGCTTGATAGATGGAAAACCCAGCATTACAGACCTGTCGAGGTACTTTTCAACTTCCTGCAGCGCATCATCACCACGTTTGCCTCTTAAATCCAGCTCTGCATTGAAAGAACCGATGGCCTCAGAAATACTGCCTGAATAAGAGTTTGCAGAAATAGCCTTTTTAGCCTGCGTATTGCTGATCTTTTGCACCCTATTTTTTTTCAAAACTGAGCGAAGCTCTCCCAGGGCTACCACTAAATTATCACGGTTAATCTCCAACACCTGACCAGTGGTTTCGCTGTTGTTCAATTTTACCCAATCGCCAACTTGTATTGGTGTATTTAAAGCCACTACGGGTTCTACCTTTTTTTCTTCCTTCACCTGGTTTTGCACCAATACCTTTTGCAGTGTCTGCCTCAATTGTTTGGTTGCTACTTTATCAGCCTGGTTTTCTTTGATCTCGGCAATGGTATTCTCCACCAGTTTATTGGCGTTTTTAATGATGGCCTGTGCTTCAAGTTTAGCCTCCTTAATCAGGATCTTCCTGTTTTCTTCAAGGTATAACTTTAACTTTTCATTCTCAGCAACCAAATTTTTAACCTTGTTCTGTTGTGTAGACAGGTGAATTTTAGTATCATAAATCTGCTTCTTTTCTCTTTCAAGATCTACCAGCAAGGTGTCTATACGGTTTTGGTTAGTACCGGTTTTTTCTCTCGCAAGTTTCAACACTTCTGGCTGTAAGCCTATATTTTGTGCAATTTCAAAAGCATAAGAGCTGCCCGGTTTACCAATTTCAAGCACATATAAAGGCTTCATCTTGTCATTATCAAACAACATTGATGCATTTTCCAAACCTGGGGTATTGCCGGCAAAAAGTTTCAGGTTAGAATAGTGTGTGGTAATTACCCCTCTTACCTTTTTATTGTTCAAGACTTCCAGCACAGCTTCAGCCATTGGCCCTCCAAACTGAGGATCAGTACCCGTACCGAATTCATCAATCAAAACCAATGATTTCGGCGTCGCATGAGCAACGAAATAACGCATTTTAGTTAAGTGAGCACTGTATGTACTTAGGTCACTTTCAATACTCTGGTCATCACCAATATCGGCAAAGATTTGGTCGAAGATACCCACTTCACTAGATTCATGAACAGGAATAAGCAATCCCGATTGTATCATCAGCTGCAACAAACCTACAGTTTTCATACACACAGACTTACCACCGGCATTTGGCCCTGATACCAGCAAAATCCGCAGTGTCTCATGAATCTGCATGTTTAAAGGCACCACTGTTTTTTTATCTTCCTTAAAAGAAAGCATCAAAAGCGGGTGCCTGGCATTGACCAGTTTAGTTTTAGCCTCTTTCACTAAAACAGGCATATCCGCTTCCACTTCAATAGCGAAAAGCGCCTTTGCTCTTACAAAATCCAGCTTGGTTAAAAAGCCATGATAAGATAAAATTAAAGGGGTAAAAGGCCTCAGTTCTGTGGTTAAGGCTATTAATATTTTAATGATCTCCCGTCGTTTGTCAAACTCAAGGTCACGCAGTTTATTATTTAAAGTAAATACCTCTTCAGGCTCCATGTAGACCGTTTGCCCGCTGGCAGACTCATCATGGATGAAACCTTTCAGTTTACGTTTATTTTCCGCAAGGATAGGGATACATATTCTACCATCGCGAATAGTTAAGCTGCCATCAGCAACCCAGTTATTGCCTACAGCCTGTTTATAAATGCTGTCCATTCTTTTTCTAACCTCTTGTTCAGCTTTGGCAATATCTGCCAATAATTGCTGTAAGGTTGGCGAAGCATTGGGTTTAATTTTTCCTTTAGGATCTAGAACAACTTCAATTTTTTTAAGAATGTTCTTTTCTACCGGTAAATGCTCAAATAGCGCTTCCAGGTTAGGATAAACCTCTTTCCGTTCATCGAAAAACCGGATTACTGAAAATACCGTTTGCAAAGAGGTATACATTTGGTACAGTTCATCTTCTACAAGATAACTGCCCTCGGCCCTGATTTTATCTGCCAGGTATTTAATATCAAAAAAAGCATTGATCTGTAATGGTTCCTGGTTTTCAAGAATGCTTTTGAACTCTTTAGTTTGACGTAAAAATTTATTGATCTGGTCGTATTTGGTCATCACCTGCATTTTGGCGACCATCTGCTGCCCCATGGGGCTTAAGCAGTTTTTATTAATAAGTGCTCTTACTTCATTGAAACCCAGTCGCTCCAAACAATTTTCCGGATATAACATGATTACTTCAGTCTCGTGTTTTTTGTAATTTCTTCTAACTTTCTCACTTTTCTTGGCATTGCTTGTGGCGCTATGCTCTTTTTACTCTTTTTGAGCTTTGCTTCTTTTACTTTTAACAAGCTATCGGCTTTTATTTTAGCCTTGCCTTTTTTTGTTTTAACCAGCACCAGGCTGTCCTTAGTTTTTTTAAGTGCTACCTTTTTAACAGAATCCGCTTTCAGTGAATCTTTTTTTGCCTGTTTTTTATTCGCCAGTTCTAATTTCACTTGCTGCGCTTTTTCAATCTTCGTTTTCGTTTTACTCAAACTACCCTGGATACTTTCGTACATTTTAGCCATCACTTCAGGGTTGTTGTAATAGAAATCCATGCTTTTATGGTAAGCTACGGAGTCTATACCAAACTTTTTATAAATCCCTTTATAATAGGCTGCTGCAACTTTTTTTGATGAATCCGGGTTAGGCATCGTGTTGATATACGCATCAACAATATGAATGTCATACAATATTTTACCCATTTTGTCTGGCTGTATGACGTCTTTAGGGATAGGATCTTTACATCCTGCGATAACCAAAAATAAGAAACAGTAAAGGAATATGTTCTTCATTAATTTTTTAAACATTGTTAATCATTGCGCAAATTGCGGCAAGGTTGTTAATTTTACCAAAAATACTGATAAATGAGCATAGCAGATAACTTATTGAAATATAAAAAGGAATTAGAAGACAGCTCAGCAAAGTTAGTTGCCGTCTCCAAATTTCATGATGCCACCGCAGTGATGGAGGCATATAATGCCGGACAAAGAGTATTCGGCGAAAATGTGGTGCAGGAGCTGGTAGATAAACAAGCAGCACTACCTAAAGATATAGAATGGCATTTAATTGGTCACCTGCAAACCAACAAAGTTAAATACATAGCCCCTTTTATCAGCTTGATAGAATCTGTAGATAGTCTTAAGCTATTAACAGAAATCAATAAGCAGGCCTTAAAAAACAAGAGGGTCATTGATTGCTTGCTGCAGGTTTATATTGCAGATGAGGATACCAAATTCGGCCTGGGTTTTGATGAGCTAGTAGAATTACTGCGTTCAGAAGAGTTCCTCACCCTTAAAAATGTAAGAATTGTAGGCCTGATGGGCATTGCCAGTAATACAGAAACAGAGAAACAAATCAGGGATGAATTTCAAGAGCTCAGGGTACTTTTTGAAGGCATAAAAGCAAGTTTCTTCCACAAAGAAGACTCTTTTAAAGAGATTTCTATGGGTATGTCTTCAGATTATAAAATTGCTGTTGAAGAAGGCAGTACCATGGTCAGGATTGGCAGTAATATATTTGGAAAAAGGGTTATCAAACACTTTAAAGCAGAATGAAAGTAAACATAAGGATAGCCGAAGAAAAGGATTGCCCGGCAATATTAGAACTGATTCATGAACTGGCTTTATACGAGAAAGCACCAGAAGAAGTAACGGTAAAACTCGAAGAATTTATTGATGCTGGTTTTGGAGCAGCACCCGTATGGAAAGCCTTTGTAGCAGAAAATGATGGTAAAATCATTGGTTTTGCCTTATATTACATCAGGTATTCTACATGGAAAGGTTGCCGGTTGTACCTTGAAGACTTTATTGTTACCGAAGCCTACCGTGGTCAGGGCGTAGGAAAGCTACTATTTGAAACAGTAATGCAGGAAGCAAAAGACAAAGGCTTTAACGGCATGAGCTGGCAAGTCCTGGATTGGAATGAACCGGCCATCAATTTTTACAATAAATACAATGCCTATTTGGAAGCAGGATGGCTGAACGCTTCTTTTTCCAAAGAACAGATAAATAAATAGAAATGAAAAAAATAGCTGCCCTCCTACTGGTATCAAGCATTATAGCTTGCCAAAGTGAAACTAAAAAAACTGAACCCGCTTTAGAGCAGGCCGTTGCAGATACCATTAGCTATAAATATGATACGGTTAAGGTTTATAGTCAGAAAGTAGTAGCTAGAGATGAAAATTTAAAAGATACCACCAAGGCTTCTTTTATCTATCCTGTATTTAAACAGCAGCGTTTAGATAGCATCGTGCAGGCAAACACAATAGCGAGCAGCAATCCTGATGAACCAGCTTACAAAAACCCGCAGGAGGCTGCTGCAGCTTTTGTTAAAAAATACGACACCTTCCGTGCAGAGAATGACGATGCCGTGCAGACCTGGTTTAAAGAAGTTACCGTTACGGTAATGCCACAAAGAAAAAACTACCTTGGCTTAAAATATTTCTTTATTGAATATGCTGGTGGTGCACACCCAAACTCTGCCATCATTTTCAAAAACTACGACCCTAAAACTTTCAAAGAAATTACCCTGGATGAACTGATTCCGGCAGCCAAACAAACGCAGCTCAAAGCAGTGGCCGAAAAGATCTTCAGGGCACAGGAAAAACTGGGACCTACAGAAAGTCTTGCAGATAAATATTTCTTTGATAAAGGCATTTACACCTTAAACAACAACTTTACCATTACAGACCAGGGGTTGAAATTTTTATACAACAGCTATGAAATCAAACCTTATTCTGAAGGGGTAACCGAGTTGCTCATCCCCTATTCAGCTATTAAAGACTTGCTTAATGCCCACCCGGCAATCCCCGAATTCAAATAACATGGAAGTATACAAATTTGGTGGCGCATCTGTACGTGATGCAAAAGCCATTCAACATATGGCTGCGCTGATTAAAAATACAGCACCAGCAAACCTTTTGGTAGTCGTTTCTGCCATGGGAAAAATTACCGATCAATTGGTTGCCTTGAATGATGCTTTTATTGCTCATCAAAGTCATGCACAACAACTACTGGAAGAAATTAAAGCTTATCATTTCAATATCTTAAATGAACTTTTTCCAGACCATAGCCATGCCATCTATGATGACCTGGCTAATGTATTTGTAGAAATTGAGTGGCTACTGGAAGAAGAAGCAAGTGATGCACCAGATTATATTTACGATCAAATTGTATCTATTGGAGAGGTGGCATCCACAAAAATCGTTGCCGCTTATTTAGCGCACATCGGTTGTGCGGTAAGCTGGGCCGATGCCAGGAACTATATTAAAACTGACAACACTTATAAAGAAGCAAAGGTTGACTGGCTTAAAACAGAAGCAGAAATTCAAAAACACCTGGTGCCCATTTTGAACAAAAATATGGTGGTTACCCAGGGATTTATAGGAGGCACGAGTGAAAACTTTACCACTACTTTAGGCAGAGAAGGCTCAGATTATTCTGCAGCCATCTTTAGTGCTTGTTTAAATGCCACTGCACTTACCATCTGGAAAGACGTACCAGGAGTGTTAAATGCAGACCCTAAATGGTTTGCTGAAACAGAAAAGATTCCACAGCTCTCCTATTATGATGCTATAGAGCTTACTTATTACGGTGCCACAGTTATCCACCCGAAAACCATCAAACCGCTGCAAAATAAAAACATTCCTTTATACGTGAGGTCATTTTTAGACCCTGCCGAACCAGGAACCTGCATTACAGCACTTAAAACACCATTGCCCGTTCCTACCTTTATTTTCAAGGTTAACCAGGTACTGATATCCATCTTCCCCAAAGACTATTCTTTTATTATGGAGGAAAGCCTGAGTGGTATTTTTAACCTTTTCCATACCCATAAGGTCAAAATAAATACCATGCTGAACTCTGCATTGAGTTTCTCCGTGAGTGTAGATCAGGATGAACAACAAATTGAAGCCTTAATCAAAGATCTTTCTGCTTCCTATAAAGTTAAATACAATACCGGCCTGGAGCTGGTCACCATCAGGCATTATAACCAGCAAACGATAGATAGAGTTACACTCCATAAAAATATCCTGCTGGAAGTAAAAAGCAGGCACACCTGTCAGATTGTAATGAAAGATTAACCGCAATTGAATAAGTTTATATTAGACCCAGCCGTTCAGCAATACATCAACCAAAACCTTCAGGCTGATGTAAACCATATTGCTTTGGCTAAAAGTCCTTTTAAAAATGTATCTTCAAAAGAACTTTCCAGCCAGATCAAGGCAAAGAGAAAAGCGGAGAAGAAGCTCCCTACATGGTTTAAAGGACAATCAATTTATTTTCCTGAGCCTTTATCCATAGAACAAAGCTCATCTGAAACCACGGCAGCTTATAAAGCTAGCTTGATAGGTGAAGGTAAACTGATAGACCTTACAGGAGGCTTTGGTGTAGACAGTTATTATTTTGCAAAAACGGCAGTGCAGGTTTTACATTGTGAAATCAACGAAGACTTATCGCAGTTGGCAGCGCACAATGCAGGCGTGCTGGGGGCAGAAAACATTCAATTTCTGGCTGGCGATGGCATGGCCTATTTAAGTCAACAATCAGAACAATTCGAGACCATTTATATCGATCCTGCCAGGCGGAGCGAAATGGGTAAAGTCTTTATGCTGAAAGATTGCACACCTAATGTGGTAGAAAACCTCGATTTACTTTTAAACAGCGCAAAAAAGGTAATTGTAAAAACCTCCCCCCTGTTAGACATCACTGCAGGTTTGAAAGAACTGAGCCATGTTACGGAGGTACACATAGTAAGTACCAAAAATGAATGCAAAGAGTTGCTGTTCGTCATGGAAAAAGATCAGGATAAGCCCCTTAAGATGATCAGCACGACCTTAAATGAGGGTATTAAACAATTCACTTTTGAGCAGGACCAAAAAGCGAAACCTGTTTTTGCAGAAAAACTACTTACTTATCTTTACGAACCAGATGTAGCCTTACTTAAAAGTGGCAACTTCTCTTACATTGGCGCCAAGTATGGACTCGAAAAGCTGCAGGAGCAAACGCAATTATATACTTCTGCTGATTTTAGGCCCGAATTTCCTGGCCGCATTTTTAAAATAGAAGAACTCATTAGCGCCTCAGATTTGAAAAAGAAAAAAGACCTAAGTTATAATGTGCTGGTAAGAAACTACCCAGGGCAGGCAGCAACTTTGGCGAAGAAGTATAAAATTAAGTCAGGCCAGGGCGATTTTTTGATTTTTACTCAAGGAATAAAAGGTAAAATACTCATTATCAAGGCTAAAATCCTTCAACACTATTAACTAAAAAGAAATACCCGTTCCATAAAAACGCCCTTCCAATCTGGAAGGGCGTTAAATTACATTTAGTTACTGTACTTCTTGACTCTTACAGCCTGGAAGCCTTTTTGGCCCTCAGCGATGTCAAATTCTACAGCATCGTTTTCTTTCAAGCTGTCTATACCACCTTGAACGTCTTTAAAGTGCACAAATATGTCTTTGTTGTTTTCATAAACAATAAAGCCATAACCTTTCTCAGAGTTAAACCATTTTACTTTTCCGGTATTCATAATTTTTAGTCTTAAATAAATAATAAATTGTGTTTTGGTACCACAAATTATCACTAAAAAATAACTAAAACAAGGGTTTCAGAAAATATTTATTTATTTGGTTGCGGGGTAGTTCTAAGGTAAGGTTTAATGACCTCATGGCCCTTAGGGAAGCGTGCAGGGATGTCTTCAGTCTTGATACTGTTCATTACAATAACATCATCGCCATCCTGCCAGTCGGCCGGAGTAGCCACACTATAGTTAGCTGTAAGTTGTAATGAGTCGATTACACGTAGCACTTCATTGAAATTTCTTCCTGTAGAGGCTGGGTATGTCAGCATTAATTTTACTTTTTTATCTGGAGAGATGATAAAAAGAGAACGTACAGTCAGCGTTTCAGAAGCATTAGGATGAATCATGTCATACATGTCTGCTATCTTTCTATCCTCGTCTGCAATGATCGGAAAATCAACGGTTGTATTTTGCGTTTCATTGATGTCTTTGATCCAGCCAATGTGTGATTCGGCCGAGTCTACGCTTAACGCTAGAACTTTTACATTTCTTTTTTCGAACTCACCTTTTAAGGCTGCCGTACGGCCAAGCTCGGTGGTACAAACTGGCGTATAATCTGCAGGGTGCGAAAATAATACACCCCAGCTGTCGCCAAGGAAATCATAAAAATCAATATGGCCAATAGATGTCTCTGCTTGAAAATTCGGAGCACTGTCGCCTATTCTTAAACTCATAATTTGTGTTATTAGGTGAAAAATTAGATTACAAGCTAATTTATAAAAAGAAAACCCCGGAAACAACCAAATGTAACCGGGGTTTATTATATTTTAGGTAATGTTAGTTATACACTTTGATCATGAATACATAATCCTGAACAATATCAAGCTGTTTTGTTCTGGAAAGACCTTGTAGAGGACTCTTTTTAATATAAGCGACTTTTTTTCCAAGGGAATCTTCAGGGATGGCACTTAAGGCTTCAAGAATATATTTAGACTTTACAGCAAAAGCAGCGCCGTCAACCTGGAATTCTTTAGCACTGATGACACCAATAAGGTTACCATTGTTATCCAGCAAAGGACCACCACTATTTCCAGGGTTAACAGGAATAGAAACCTGATAAGCGGTAGTATCACCAGCATGCCCGGTTTTAGAACTTACATAACCTTCGCCTAACACAGCATCATCCTTAGGGAAACCTAAAGTATAGACTAGCTCACCCATGCCAATGCTATTTTTCTTCAGCTTATAAGGTAAGGTAGAAAGAGTAGAAAAGTTTTTATCAACGATTTTGATGATAGCCAAATCATATTGTGAATCCTGGTAAACCACTTTGGCTTTAAAAGAATCACCTTTTGAATTTTGTACATAAACAGAATCAGCACCATTGATGACATGGAGGTTGGTGCAGAGATAACCATTGGTGGTCAATGCGAAACCTGTACCGCCAAACTTTGCCGGGTTTACAGGAGCTTTCTCCATTTTACTGTTGTTGATGTTGCGGATCAGCTTATTCTGAGAATTTTTAATTTTCACCAGCTCTCTGCTCATCACCTCATAACTACCATTTTGTTTGGTGTTATGCTGTATAGAATAAACAGATACCATGGCTAAAAGAGCGAAAGAGGCCGCTACGGCGATTGCAGATTTATTTTTACGCCATAAATTTACAATGTATGATGGATGCGGTTTATACTGGGCAGACAAACTTTCTACATCAATGGTCGCATGAGCAGCATTCATTTTATCTTTAAGGGACAAAGTGTTGCCGTACGATTTCATTGAGTCCAGGAAAAACTGATGTGCTACAACTTTATGATCTATAGCAGGATCGTTTGCCCGAAGTTTTTCGAAAGCCGCAGCTTCCTCAGCGGAGAGCTTGCCGTTCAAATAATCTTCAATGATACCTTCTAGTTCAATTTCGTTTCTCATTTGTGATTTAAGCTTGAAAAAACATTTTTTTTAACCTTTGCAGACATTTATATTTTTGCGTTTTCGCATTATCCGTATTAGTGTAGCCAAATTTTTCGGCTATATCCTGCATGGATAAATTATGGATATAAAAGTCCTGAATAATAGTCTTACAAGGTTCACCGATCAGTTGAAGGGCAGACTGCATTTTTTCAAATTGCATTTCTTTCTCTTCATGTATTTCCATGTCAG
The DNA here is from genome assembly GCF_045628745.1 of Pedobacter sp. GTDB lineage: Bacteria > Bacteroidota > Bacteroidia > Sphingobacteriales > Sphingobacteriaceae > Pedobacter. The sequence continues at coordinate 1,004 of NZ_JAZQPU010000050.1, read as the reverse complement.
TTTCTACAGCTTCTATATCTCCAAAGTCTGAAACATTTACCGCTTTTCTACTTTCTTTAGAAAGTTTTTTAAGCCATATACGTCTGCAAACGGAGTATATATAAGTCTTTAGTTTACTGCTTAGTTCAAAATCGCCGCTTTTTATTTTATTATATAAAACAATAATCGCTTCCTGATAAACATCTTTTGCATCCTCTTCATCACCGTTGTTATTCAAAATAAATTGCAAGATCATAGGAAAATAACCTACATACAATTTATTAAGCGCCTCATCCGAGTTATTTAGAATCCCTAAAACTACTTCTCTATCTGTTGGAAGTGAACTGCTTAACTTATTACTCACCAATTAATACTTTTATATGTGAATGGTAACCCAATTATTAAAAAAAAATATACTTTTGTGCTTTTTATCAGTAATACCTAAGGTATATAATCCCCGGCCAAAAGCCTTTAAAAAGAATTTCTATTTTTTTTTCAAACTTAGGGTTACCTTTTAAATTTATGGGTATTAAGATGTAAAATTAATTAATTATTTAAAACGGAAATTAGAATGAAAAACTTATTTAAATTTGGCTTTTTAGCTTTAGCATTATCTTTATCAGTAGCAGCTTGTAATTCAGAAAAAACTGGTGCAGATTCTGACACTACTTTAACTGATTCTTCTACAATCGTTACTGATACTACAGCTCTTGATACTACAGTTTCTGATTCAACTGTTAAAGATACTACAGTTGCAGTTGAAACTACTAAAACAGAAGTTAAACACTAGTCAATATTACCTTCATAAAGGAGCCTGGATCATCAATGATGATTCAGGCTCTTTTTTTTGCCCACTTTTTTCTGTGGAGCCGGCTAACCGCCCCTCCATTTGCTTCTCCCCCACTCCCTTTAAAACATTATCCTTTTCTTAATAGCTCATTTATAGTTGACCTGTCCTTTGACTAACCGTTCACTGACCGACAATAACGCTATCATGCTGAATAGATAGCGATCTCCTGGTGGAT
>NZ_JAZQPU010000049.1:0-2923 GCF_045628745.1 Pedobacter sp. | reverse complement strand
ATGGGTTACGATGGTAACACTTGTAACATGCACCTTAACGGCCTTGCACAAATCGTCAAGGAAGGGGTCTGGAAGAATGGAATGGTCGGCTTAACTTTTGGCACCATCGGTGTTAGCGATGGCATGTCGAACGGAACGGATGGCATGCGTTATTCTTTAGTTTCCAGAGATGTTATTGCAGATTCTATAGAAACAATTTGCGGCGGACAGTATTATGATGCGGTGATTGCCTTACCTGGTTGTGATAAAAATATGCCAGGCTCTATCATGGCCATGGGTCGTTTAGACAGACCTGCTATTATGGTTTATGGAGGTAGCATCCACTCTGGAAAATACCATGGCAAATCTTTAAACATTGTTTCTGCCTTTGAAGCTTTAGGTGAAAAACTTGCAGGCAAGTTATCTGAAGAAGATTATAAAGGAATTATTAAACATACTTGTCCGGGTGCTGGTGCTTGTGGTGGTATGTATACCGCAAATACAATGGCCTCTGCCATTGAGGCTTTAGGCATGAGCTTACCTTACAGCTCTTCATACCCTGCATTGAGTGATAACAAAAAACAAGAATGCCTTGAGGCGGGTAAAGCCATCAAAGTATTGTTAGAGAAAAATATCCTTCCGTCCCAAATCATGACGGAAAAAGCATTCCACAATGCTATTGTTACCGTTACCATTTTAGGTGGTTCTACTAATGCCGTATTGCACCTTATTGCGATGGCTAAATCTGTAGGCCTTACGTTGGAATTAGAAGATTTTCAGCGTATTTCTGATAACACGCCGGTTCTTGCTGATTTAAAACCTAGTGGACAATACTTAATGGAAGATGTTCATGAAATTGGTGGTGTGCCTGCCATCTTAAAATATTTATTAAAAGAAGGTTTGATCTATGGCGATTGCTTAACGGTAACCGGTAAAACGCTTGCTGAAAATGTTGCTGATGCGGTAGATTTAGACTTCGATCAACAGAAAATTATATTCCCTGTTGCTCAACCCTTAAAAGCGACTGGTCACTTGCAAATGTTATACGGCAACATTGCGCAATTGGGTTCGGTAGCAAAAATTAGTGGTAAAGAAGGTGAGCGCTTTGAAGGCCCGGCAAGGGTGTTTGATGGTGAGCAGTCTTTAATTGCTGGTATCCAAAGTGGTAGAGTGCACCAGGGTGATGTTGTGGTGATCAGACATGTAGGCCCTAAAGGCGGACCAGGAATGCCTGAAATGTTAAAACCTACTTCGGCCATTATTGGTGCTGGCTTAGGTAAATCTGTAGCATTGATAACAGATGGACGTTTCTCTGGTGGTACCCACGGTTTCGTTGTAGGTCATATTACGCCAGAAGCTTATGATGGCGGTAACATTGCCCTGATCAAAGATAATGACATTATTACCATTGATGCGGTAAATAATACTTTACACCTTAACATCAGTGACGAAGAGCTTGCTGCCCGCAGAGCGGAGTGGAAACAATTGCCTCCACCCGTCAAGTTTGGCGTGCTGTACAAATATTTGAAACAAGTAAGCAATGCTAGTGAAGGCTGTGTTACTGATGCCTATACTGATTAACAAAAATTAGACAACCTAAAATACACTAAAATGGATATAGCACAAACGGAAGAAACCACCCAAACCGCACCTTTGCAAACAACAAAGGTTACAGGTTCCGTAGCTTTATTAGAGGGATTAATTGCTGAAGGTACAGAAACCATCTTCGGTTATCCGGGGGGAGCAATTATGCCCATTTATGATGCTTTATATGATTATAAAGAAAAATTAAACCATATTTTGGTCAGACATGAGCAAGGTGGTATACACGCTGGTCAGGGTTATGCCCGCAGTTCTGGAAAAGTTGGTGTTGTTTTTGCCACCAGCGGTCCCGGGGCAACCAACTTAGTTACAGGCCTTGCAGATGCCCAGATTGACAGTACCCCATTAGTCTGCATCACCGGACAGGTGTTTGCCAGTTTATTAGGCACTGATGCTTTTCAGGAAACTGATGTCATCAACATCACCACCCCTGTTACCAAATGGAATTACCAGGTTACCGATGCTACAGAAATTCCTGCTGTATTGGCAAAGGCTTTTTATATCGCCAGAACCGGTCGCCCGGGACCAGTGTTAATCGACATCACTAAAAACGCTCAACTACAGGTTTTTGATTATGAAGGTTACACCCCTTGTGATCATATCCGCAGCTATAGACCAAAGCCTAATGTAAGGAAAGAATATATTGCACAGGCAGCAGCTTTAATCAACGGTGCGCAAAAACCGCTGATCTTATTCGGTCAGGGTGTTTTATTAGGCGAGGCTGAACAGGAATTTAAAGCTTTTGTAGAAAAAAGTGGTATCCCTGCAGCGTGGACAATTTTAGGCGCTGGTGCCATTCCAACAGATCATCCTTTAAATGTAGGTATGATTGGCATGCACGGAAATTATGGCCCTAATGTACAAACTAATAGCTGCGATGTGTTAATTGCCATCGGGATGCGCTTTGACGACCGTGTAACCGGCAGATTGGATAAATATGCTAAACAGGCTAAAGTTATCCATTTAGATATTGACCCTGCTGAAATTGACAAAAATGTAAAAGCTGATGTTCCGGTATGGGGCGACTGCAAGGAAACCCTTCCTTTGTTAACGGCATTAGTGGAAGCTGGAAACTATGAGTCATGGTTGCAGGAGTTTAAGGCTTTTGAGAAAATAGAAAAAGAAAGCTTAATTGATCCGGAACTTAACCCACAAACTGGTGAATTAACCATGGGCGAAGTGGTGAATCAATTAAACATCCTGACTAAAGGCGAGGCTATTATTGTTTCTGATGTTGGTCAGCATCAAATGGTGGCTTGTCGTTATGGCAAGTTCAACAATACCCGCAGCAATGTAACCAGTGGTGGTTTAGGCACCATGGGCTTTGGATTGCCTGCAGCCA
>NZ_JAZQPU010000048.1:0-5951 GCF_045628745.1 Pedobacter sp. | reverse complement strand
AAACCTTGACCTCCTCTCTATAAAAAGATAAAGACATATTAACCGGTAATGCCCTAAATTAATTCATGAGCTTAACAAAACATTTCTTATTACTATGTTTTGTATTTTTGTAAAAAAGAAACATCATAATGAGTTTATATAAAACAAATGAAGAAGTAGAAATTCAACGTGAAAGTTGTTTAATGGTGAGTGCAACAATTACTGAAGTTGCAAAAATATTAAAACCTGGTATCACTACCCTATCGCTTGATACAATGGCAGAAACTTTTATCAGAGATAATGGTGGTATTCCATCATGTAAAGGCTACCACGGCTATCCATATTCTCTATGCATTTCTGTAAATGAGCAAGTTGTTCATGGCTTTCCTGGAACCTATGTTTTGAAAGAAGGAGATATTGTATCTATTGATACTGTTGTTTATAAAAACGGTTTTCATGGAGACCATGCTTACACTTTTATTTTAGGAGAAACGTCACCAGAAATTCTTGATTTCGTTAGGATTACCAAAGAATCACTCTATGTTGGCATTAAACAGGCGGTAACGGGTAACCGTACCGGCGATATTGGTTATGCTATTGAAAATTACACCAACGGAAAGTACGGTTATGGTGTTGTTCGTGAAATGGTAGGTCATGGCGTAGGAAGAGAAATGCACGAAGATCCGCAGATCCCTAATTACGGCAGAAGAGGAAGTGGCAAAAAATTAATGGAGAACATGGTGTTAGCCATTGAGCCTATGATTACAATGGGAAGCCGTGAAATCTATACTTTAGAAGATGGCTGGACAATATCCACTCAAGATGGTCTACCTGCAGTTCATTTTGAACATAACGTTTGTGTTAAAAAAGGTACGCCGGAAATTCTTTCAGATTTCAGACCTATTGAAGCTGCAGAGAAAGCTAATGCTAATTTAAACAGCAGCTATTACGAAGTTCTTGTTGAAAACTAGATACATATTTTAATGAGCAGAACCCTAAAGGTTTTTGCTCATTAAAATTTAAAACAACTATTCCCTGAGTGGGGATTACTATGAATGCAGCTAATTTTTAAACCATTCTTTTTCCTTTACAGATGCAGTTAAGTTTTGTGTAAATATTTGTTGTAGTGTATAGGCTTTTGCCTCCTTATCTGTCAACTGCTTTGACCAGGGCACACGCTTGTTGATTTGACTGCCAGCACCAATATTTCTATATTCAGCATAGAAACTATTCTTTTCCGCAGCAGGGTTAGACCAGTTATTCCATCCTTCCGCTACAATATGTTTACCAAGTTCACAATTGAGGAATACCGTTTTTGCATGCTCGCGCCATGGCCTGCCTAAAAACACTTTAGTCACTGTAGCATCTGCTGTAAGCTTGCAATTGATGAATACAAAGCCATATTTTACCCCTTCACGCGTATTAGTAGCTGTAACATATGAGTTCGATTTACTGTGGATGGTACAGTTTTCAAACACAGCTGTAGAAGAACCAAAGATAAAATCTGTGGTCCCTTCAATGTAACAGTTCACAAAGTACTGCCGTTTATTCTCACCTGCAAGGTAAAGCGTATCCTGATAACCTAAAAAGCGACAGTTTTTAAACACGGCACGGTCGGCTTCTAAATGTAAAGCCACCGCCTGACCAACCGGGCCGGCTGTATTGGCAAAAGTGATATTCTCCGCTCTAAAATCATCTCCCCCTATGCGTGCGGTGTAAGAAGTAAAGGTAGTCGTCTTTCCTCTCCCTGAATAGTCATTAAAGGTGATGATGGTTTTCTCTACAGACTCCCCAATAAAAGTAACATCAGTATTGGAAGTAGGCAAGTCAATTTTCTCATTGTATACCCCATTTTTAATATACAAAACAATGCGTTGTAGTGGATAAACACGCATGGCGTTAATAGCATCCTGGATACTGGTGTACTCACCGCTGCCATCCTTAGCTACCGTATATTTAAACTTGTTCTGCTGCGCAAAAACAAAGGTACAGCAGCACATAAAAATGGCCACCAAAGTAAACTTCTTCATATTTTATTTTTTAAATACTTTATCCAGAAAACCCACAATATAGCCTACCGTAGGTTCAAACCAAGGTTCAAATAAACAAAAAGAATGCGGAGCCCCGTTAAAGGTATGCACTTCAGAATAGATTTTATTTGCATTGAGTATTTCCCTGAAATCGTCTCTTCCTGCATGCATCCGGTCGACCGAACTATTGAGGAATAAGATAGGTGCTTTATTATTTGCAGCATGAGTTAAGGGTGAGGCCTCATGCCACAACGTGGGCTTATCTTTTTTGGCATAGCCAAACCAATAAGTGGCGGCAGAAGTAGAACGACTGTCATCACCTTCACCAGAATCTGGATGTACAAAAGAAAGGGTGCCATCAATGTCAACTATAGCCTGAACACTGCTGGAAAAGTTTAAATTACAGGTCTTACCCTCATAAGCTGGATTATTGGCTGTTGCACCTACAAAAGCGGCAAGTTCGCCACCTGCAGAAAAACCAAGCACGGCAACTTTGCCAGTATCAATATTTAACTCTTTTGAATTTGCTTTTAACCAACGTAGGGCTGCTTTAAGGTCATTTACTGCAGCAGGATAAAGCGCTTCTGTAGATAGCCTATATTCAACTGTGAAACTGGCATAACCCACAGCTGCCAAACGCTGTGCTAATGGAATATGCTGGGCGCGGTTGCCTGAACGCCAGCCACCGCCATGAATGATGAGTACAGCAGGAGATTTGCCTTTTTTATTTTTAGGAAGAAAGGCATCAATCTCTAAATTTCGCTCACCAATCGTGCAATAAACAAGGTTTCTTTTTTCAAGAACATCTTTAGAAGGCTGTTCACCCACAATGCGGATATCTGGAAATGTTTTTTTAGTACTTTGAAAAGCAGAATAAGTGGAATATGAAGTGTCGCGTACACCAGTGAGTCCTTTTGTTACCTGTGCATGCACGCTGCACAGGTAAAAGGTGAAATATAATAAAACAATGGATCTGAGCATAGTATAGCTAATATAGCTATTTTACCCTTCCATTTCTTTCTTTAAAAACTTACCTGTTAAGCTAATTGGGTTTTGGATCAGTCCTTCGGGTGTACCTTCAAATAAAATCTTACCACCACCAGCACCACCTTCTTCACCCAAATCAATTACCCAGTCGGCCACTTTCACCACGTCCAGGTTATGTTCAATCACTAAAACCGTATTTCCTTTTTCAACTAGTTCGTTCAATACGCCTAGCAGCACATTGATATCCTCAAAATGCAAACCTGTTGTGGGCTCATCAAGGATATAAAAAGTTCTACCTGTATCTTTTTTAGATAATTCTGTGGCCAGCTTTACCCTTTGGGCTTCCCCACCAGATAAGGTTACCGACGATTGTCCGAGGGTAATATAACCCAAACCTACATCTTTTAAGGTGCTGATTTTACGATAGATCACCGGCATATTTTCGAAGAAAACGCAGGCATCCTCAATACTCATGTCCAGCACATCACTAATGGATTTTCCACGATAGCGAACTTCCAGCGTTTCCCGGTTATACCTTCTGCCACCACATTCCTCACAAGGAACCTGCACATCAGGTAAAAAGTTCATTTCTATCACTCTCATTCCGGCACCCTGACAAGTTTCGCATCTTCCACCTTTAACGTTGAAAGAAAAACGGCCAGGTTTATAACCACGGATTTTAGCTTCAGGCAATTGCACATACAGGTTTCTGATATCAGAAAATACGCCTGTATACGTAGATGGATTAGAACGTGGAGTTCTGCCAATTGGTGCCTGGTCTATTTCTATAACTTTATCAATTTCTTTAATGCCATTTAACTTCTCATAGGGCAATGGATGTTTTTTAGCCCTAAAGAAGTGATGATTTAAGATGGGATATAAGGTTGAAGTAATTAAACTGGATTTTCCACTACCAGAAACACCCGTTACAGCTATAAATTTACCTAAGGGGAAATCTACCGATACATCTTTTAAGTTATGTCCGCTAGCTTTAATAATAGACAGCTTGTGGCCATTTCCTTTTCTCCTCACTTTAGGGATCTCAATTTTCTTCTTCCCATTTAAGTAAGCGGCAGTTAAGGTTTTAGATTTTAATATTTGTGCAGGTGTTCCCTGAGCAACAATAAAACCACCTTTTACACCTGCCGCCGGTCCCACATCAATCACATGGTCGGCCTCTAAAATCATTTCTTTATCATGTTCCACCACCAATACCGTATTACCAAGGTCACGAAGGTTTTTCAAAGCATTGATCAACCTTTCATTATCGCGCTGGTGTAACCCAATACTTGGCTCATCAAGAATATACATCACATTCATCAACTGAGAACCAATTTGTGTAGCCAAACGTATACGTTGTGCTTCTCCACCCGATAAAGTTCTTGCCGTACGGTCTAAGGTTAAATAGTTCAAGCCTACATCGCTCAGGAAGCCTAGCCTTGCCCTAATTTCTTTTAGAATTTCTTTGGCGATGGTATTTTGTCGTTCATTTAACCGGTTTTCTAAATTTTCATACCAGGACTTCACACTGAGGATATCCATCTCTGCCAGTTCAAAAATATTCTTGCCATCAATTTTAAAATGAAGGCTTTCTTTTTTTAAACGGGCACCATTACAAACCGGACAAGTTTTAAGCTTGCGGAAGCTGTCCAAATCATCTGCAGCACCTTCGCCTTTACGTTCCTGCTGCTCTTCCAGCAGTTTGATAATGCCATCGAAGGTAATCTGGTAATTCTGAACATTCCACTTGTTATATTCTACAGCTACAGAAAGTAATTCTGGTGTACCATTTAAAAGGATCTGTATCACTTCTTCACTCAATTTCTCAATTGGTGTAGAAAGGGAGAAGCTGTATTTTTTGGCCAGTGCTTTCAGCACCTGGAACATCCATATTTCACGGTATTCACCCAGTGGGGCCAAACCTCCGTTCACAATGCTGAGCTTAGGATTGGGCATCACAGATTCTCGGTCCACCACAAAGATGTAACCTAAACCATCACAACGATGACAAGCACCGTATGGAGAGTTAAAAGAAAAACTATTAGGCTGCGGCTCATCATAAGAGATACCCGTTGTTGGGCACATCAGAAAACGGCTAAAGTGGGCTACATTATTATCCTTATCACTAATTTTAATAATACCTTTACCCAGTTTCATTGCTGTTTGCAAAGAATCAAGCAAGCGTTTTCTATCTTCTGGCTCTACAATAAGGCGGTCGACTACAATTTCAATATCATGAATTTTGTATCGGTCTAACTGCATCTTTGAAGTGATGTCCTGAATATCTCCATCAACACGCACTTTTACATAGCCCTGTTTACGGATTTGTTCAAACAGCTCTCGGTAATGGCCTTTACGACCTTTAACCACTGGTGCAAGAATGTTTACCGGCATTTTGTCGTACTTCCTGAGGATAGCATTGACAATCTGCTCTTCACTCAGGCGTTCCATTTTCTCACCTGTATTATAGGAGTAAGCTTCTGCCACACGTGCATAGAGCAAACGCATAAAATCGTAGATTTCGGTAATGGTACCTACCGTTGAGCGGGGATTTTTGCTGGTGGTTTTCTGCTCAATGGCAATAACCGGACTTAAACCAGAAACTTTATCCACATCAGGACGTTCTAAACCACCCATAAACTGACGGGAATAGGCACTGAAAGTTTCCATGTAACGCCGCTGTCCTTCTGCATAAATGGTATCGAAAGCCAGAGATGACTTGCCACTTCCACTTAAACCTGTAACAACTACCAGTTTATTGCGTGGAAAGGAAACGTCTATATTTTTTAGGTTATGTACCCGGGCGCCGTATACTTCTACATCTTTTTGCTCACCAAGGTCAACGGTATTTTTACTCATATATTTTATAAAAACGCTATCAGCTCTTTGTAATAAGATAGCAAATTTTCAGCCACAAAAGTACCAATTTTCTTTTAATGGAATATCCTTATTTAT
>NZ_JAZQPU010000047.1:0-2549 GCF_045628745.1 Pedobacter sp. | reverse complement strand
TAAAAGAACCATTTATCCTTCTTTTCCTGTCGCCGTAGAATATGAAATTACTGCTCATGGAATGTCGCTGGAAAAAGTACTGGATGAACTTCATTATTGGGGACTGGCACATCGGGAAACCGTTATTAGCACACTCGTAGGATCCAAGTAAGGATGAGTCCACGGTGAGTCCACCATGAGTCCACGGTCAGTCCACGTATTGCCGAACAAAGTGTGGACTGAGTGTGGACACATGGTGGATTGGATGCGCTGTCATAGCAAGGTGTCACTTTCTTTTAAAGAGCTGTTCGTTATCTTTTGTCTATCATACCATAAAGATAAATTTTAATTAAACTAAACACCACCTTGCATGATCTCTCTGGTGGTTTGCCTTATCAAACCTATACTATCAGGATCGCCTTTAAGCAAGGCTTTACTGTAATTCGACATTTGCTCCATGGTGATATGTGGAGGCACAATAGGTACGTTAGGGTCAACTAATACATCCAGTACCATTGGGCGATCTGCGGTAAGTGCTTCATCAAGGGCTGTGGATATGTCTTCTGGTTTTTCCACGCGGATGCCCCCTAAGCCTAAAAGTTCAGCAAATGCAGCATAAGGTACATCGGGGATATCCTGAGATGCTTCAAACTTAGGTTCGCCGGCCTGCATGCGCTGTTCCCAAGTTACCATGTTCAGGTCGCGGTTATTAAGCACAATAATTAACAGTCTTGGATCTGCCCATTCCTGCCAATACTTTGAGATAGTGATCAGTTCATTCATACCGAGCATTTGCATAGCGCCATCGCCGACAATGGCAATAGGAATCCGATCTGGGTAAGCGAACTTTGCAGCGAGTGCATAAGGAACAGCGGGACACATTGTTGCCAGCGTGCCTGATAAGGAGGCCATCATTCCCTCCCGTATTTTGAGGTTGCGTGCATACCAAAATGCAGAGGTACCTGAATCAGCAGTAATTATACAACGATCTGGCAATTTAGGCGACAGCTCTTGCAATACCCTTTGGGGATTTATAGGATCGGCATCCTGCTTGGCCCTATCTGCTACGGTCTGCCACCAGGCCTCCATGTCTTTTTCAATTTTTTCCCTCCATGATCGGTCCTCTTTATACTTAAGTAAAGGAAGGAGCGCCTGCAGAGTACTTTTACTATCGCCCAGCAAATTGACTTCCATAGGGTACCGTAAACTTAGCATGCGGCCATCAATATCAATCTGCACGCCCCTAGCCTTCCCCGGCTCAGGTAAATACTCGGCGTAAGGAAAACTGCTTCCGATCATCAAAAGGGTGTCGCAACCCTCCATCAACTCCCAACTGGGTTTGGTACCCAAGAGACCAATGGTGCCTGTTACATAGGGCAAATCATCTGGCAATACTGCCTTGCCCAATAAGGCTTTGGCTACCCCTGCTCCTAATATTTCGGCAACCTGTTTTATTTCATCGACGGCGCTGAAAGCTCCCGCACCAACCAATATAGCAATTTTTTTGCCTTCATTGAGCAGCACTGCTGCCTGCTGCAAATCATTTTCTTCAGGTATCACGCGTGCGTTGGCATAGCCTACACCTGTAAAAACACTGCCATGCTCTTGAGGTGGCTCTTCAACAGCTTTTTCTTCCTGCACATCATTGGGAATGATGACTGCTGTTACTGTACGTTCGGCATGTGCAATGCGGAAAGCCCTGTCTATGACCTGCCTCGCCTGTGCAGGATCTGTGATCATCTGGATATATTCAGCAGCAACGTCTTTATAAAGCGATAATAAGTCAACCTCCTGCTGGTAATTGCTGCCCATTGATATGCGTTTCTGCTGGCCAACAATAGCTACCACCGGCTGATGGTCAAGCTTGGCATCATACAGACCGTTGAGCAGGTGAATAGCCCCCGGACCTGAGGTGGCCATACAGACACCTACCTGGCCCGTAAACTTGGCATGTGCACAGACCATAAAAGCCGCCATTTCCTCATGCCTGGTCTGGATAAACCTTATTTTTTCTTTGCCCCGGTTCATGGCACCAAGTAAACCGTTAATACCATCACCTGGGTAGCCAAACACACGGCTTACCTGCCATTCAGTTAAACGCTTTACAATAAAATCGCCGACATTCATATTAGAATAATTTGATTGTTAAATGATGATAGTGGCTTGTAATATAAGGAAATAGCAATTACAAAGGTTAAACATTCTACGGTAACCTCCGGTTTTAGAAATAAAAAATTAGAATTTAAGCGCTGCTGATTGATACACTTTAGGTATTGGAAAATGTTGCCTGTAAATTACGATTTATACCGTTTTGATAAGTAATAAATTCATCAATTCAGGTATAAATCAGTCAAACATTAAGCAGTCATAGAAGTTAATAAATGAATAAAAATACAGCTATGCAAAGTAAAACCAGTAAAACTATCGCGTTGCTCCATTACTTGCCACAATTTTTGGTGAAGTTATTGATGTTTGCCATGATGACACTGGCCTTATCCTGTACCTCGGGGAAAGATAACCCAGTCGATTCTCATCCGGGAAGTGGCTCTATCAAAGGGGGGCCTGATACG
>NZ_JAZQPU010000046.1:0-3733 GCF_045628745.1 Pedobacter sp. | reverse complement strand
AGCTAAAACCTTATTGGGCGAAATTCTCTTGAGCAGTAAAAACTACCAGGCCGCTATTGATATTTTAGAGCCTATCCCAAATAAAACAACTGAAGCTAAAGAAGCTTACCAGAAAGTAACGTATTTCCGTGGTTTAGAATTCTATAATGAAAGAGCTTTTCCTAATGCCCTTTCTATGTTCCTGCGTTCAGAAACTGTACCTGTAGATCAGGAAATCAGTGCCCTTAACACTTATTGGAAAGGTGAAGCTTCTTATGAGCTGCGCAAATTTGGCGAAGCCGTTAAAACCTTCGAATCTTTCTTGGGCATGCCTGAAGCTAACAAAACCAAAGTATATAACTTTGCTAACTACGCTTTGGCTTATGCTGCCTTTGAAGATGAAAAATATGGTAAAGCAGCTAATTACTTTGAGCGTTTCTTAAAAGGAAACGACAAAGATGAGAAAACCGTTGTTGATGCCACCATCAGACTGGCAGATTCATACTTCGTTAACAAAAGCTATGCAAATGCCTTAGTTAACTACAACAAAATCATTGCTCAAAAAGCAAAAGGTGAAGATTATGCTTTATTCCAACGAGGCATGATCCAGGGCTTAGAAGGACAGGATGATGCAAAGATTGCCACCATGCAAAGTTTGCTGAAACAATTCCCTGGCTCTAACTATGCCGATGATGCCGGATTTGAAGTGGCCTATACTTATTTCAATAAAGGCGAACTTGATAAATCTAAAAATGACCTTACCAGTTTAATCAGACAATACCCTAATAGCAGTTACATTCCTAGAGCATTGGTGACTATTGGATTAGTTCAATATAATCAAGATCAGGATGCTGAAGCTGCTGCCACCTTTAAAAAGGTAATATCAGAATATGGCAGTACAGAAGAAGCCAAACAATCGCTAGAATCTATCAAAAACATTTACATGGATAAAGGTGATGGCAATGGCTTTATTGAATACGCCAACACCACCCCTATTGGTAACTATACCGTTGCAGAACAAGATAACATTGTTTTCCAGGCGGCAAATACAAGGTACTTAAAAGGAGATTTCCAGGGTGCTTTTGAAGCCGTTAACAGTTATTTCGATAAATACCCGAAAGCTATTCACGACAAAGAGGCTAAATTTATCAGGGCAGAATCCCTGGTTAAATTAAACCGCTCTGCGGAAGCCATTCCTGATTATGAGTATATCTTAAACGACTGGACCAGCGATTACACTGAACGTTCGTTAGTGAGCATCTCTGAGTTGTTCCTGAAAGAAAAGAAATACAATGAGGCTATTGTTTACCTGAAAAGACTGGAAACCACCGCAGATTACAAAGTGCATTATAATTTTGCCTTGAACAACCTGCTGAAAGCTTATGATGCTTTAAACATGCCCGATGATGTGATCAAGTATGTAAAGCTGATCCAGGCATCGGAGAAAGCTTCTGAAGAAGAAAAAACCAGCGCAGATCTTTATGCAGGTAAAGCTTACCTTGCCAAAGCAGATACTACCAATGCCATTAAATCATTAACCAATGTGGCTAATAAAACGAAGACTGTAGCCGCAGCTGAAGCCAAGTACACCCTTGCTCTTTTACAATATGGTAAACAGGATTACAAAACTTCACAGAAGACTTGTTTCGATCTAATCAACAATATGCCATCTTACGATTACTGGGTGGCTAAAGCATTTTTGTTACTGGCAGATAATTATTTGGCCTTAAATGACAAGCTGCAGGCAAAAAGTACGCTGTTGAGTTTGATTGATAATTATGATGGCAAGGATGAAATTGTTCCTACTGCTAAAGAGAAATTAGAAAAAATTAAATAAGCTACCTGACATGACATTGAATAAATTTATATATACCACCGTTTTTTTTATTGCAGCAGGTACTTTGAGTTTGCAGGCACAGGATAAGAAAGAGAAAGAAACAGATACCAAAACTATTGCAGAAGAAATTGAAGTTGTAAGACCCTACAAACCTGTATTAGCCGAAGCCGTTAAATTAAGAAGAAGCCCTGATTTAAATGACGTTAAAACCTATAAAGCAAAGTTTAGCTACCCGCTAACCGGCAGAAGGTTAGAGTTAAATGCTGACATTAATAAACTACAGGCACAGCAAGTGGCTGAGGAGCGCCAGTCAGAAATACTGAACAACTACCTTAAAGCAGGTATTGGTAGTGCAGGTACTATTTTAGGAGAGGCCTATATCAATATCGGTCGCGATGAAAATATGCAGCTGGGTGGTTTCTTCAAGCATTTTTCCCAGGAAGGTGACTTAAAAGACCAAAAATTTAACCAGCAACAAATCAGTGTTTTTGGCAGCAGCATTACAGACGAGTTTACTTTAAGCGGCCGTTTAAATTACCAGCGTAATGGTTTATACTTTTACGGTCAGGATGCTAACAACACTTTCATCAACGAAAATCCTGAAAAACAAGTTTTCAACTTTATCGAAGCAGAAGGTGAAATTGCCAGTAAATACACTACTGACGAAGATGCCTTAAGCTATGCAGCGAAAATAAACGGTTACATCTGGGGTGATCTCTTTGATGCCAAAGAAAACTCCATCCTTTTAAACGGTTATGTCAACAAAAGAATCAGCAGCTTTAATTTAGGCTTAGCAGGTTCCGTTGAATTGGGTAACACTAAAGATGCTTTAGTCAATGTAAACAACAACTTGTTAAAGTTGAACCCTTACATCAGGCTACAGGCTAATGGCATAAAAATTAATGCCGGTCTTAACTTCGTACAAGAATTTGGTGCCTTTTCAGAAACAAGAATCTTCCCTGCAATAACAGCAGACTTTACTCTGATTCCTGATTACCTGCAAATATTTGGTGAGTTAAATGGTGATGTGCACAGAAACTCCTTAAAAGAGCTGACTGATGAAAATCCTTTTTTAACCAGCAATATTGAAATCCAGAATACGGTAGAGAAAATCAGTTTCTCTGCAGGAATTAAAGGTACCGGTGGACCAGGATTTGGTTATAAAGCAAAAGTATACCATAAAGAATTAGAGCAGATGCCTTTATTTGTTAACACATTTGGCAATCCTGCACAATTTGATGTTCTTTATGATTTTGGCACCATGAAACTTTTAGGTGTTGAAGGTGAGCTTTCTGTACAAGTAAGCAACAGCTTAAAATGGACAGGAAAATTGAACATTGAAAACTACAAATCAGCAAGCGAACGCGAAAGCTGGTTTAAACCGCAGTTAAGGGTGAGCTCTAATTTATTGTATAACTTCAATGATAAGTTAAGCTTCAACGCTGCTGTAGCTTTACAAGATGATAGTAAAGCAAAGTTGTATCTTGCAGAACCTGCTTCACCATATGTGGTGCCCAACCCAGATATCGAATCTGTGGTTAACGTTAAAGGCTTTGTAGACTTTGGTATTGGTGCAGGTTACAAAATAAATAACAAGTTTTCTGTTTTTGCTAAGGCAAATAACTTGTTAAACAATAAAAACGGCAGATATTTGTATTACCAGGCTATCGGTTTTAACGCCTTTGGTGGATTAACTTACTCTTTCTAGTCGGTTTTCGCTTAAAAATTGGCTGTTTAAGAATTAAAATTTATTTTTACCAAAATGGATATATTATCGTACTTAGCAGAAGTTATTCAAGCCAATAAAGAAGTGGGTGTTCCCGAGTTGGGAACCTTCTCAAAAAAGAAGTTACCCGGCAGGTATGATGCAGCACTCCACTCCTTTTTACCCCCTAGTTTACAACTGGCCTTTGAGCC
>NZ_JAZQPU010000045.1:0-21658 GCF_045628745.1 Pedobacter sp. | reverse complement strand
CTCCTTGGCCCACAGAACGACATGGCTACGATCCGACTTACTTCATCTAAATTTTGGTCCTCTTGAGCATTGACCGTGTTTACTAAAATAAAAGGTGAAGATAAAAGTAGAGAGGAAAAGAGTATTTTGTGCTTAAAATTCATATTCATTTAGATGTCGCTATATTTAACTCATTAGCATTGAAAAGAATAGACAAGGAAGATAGCAATACCTTATTTAGATCGCTTGAGCAGCAACAAGCATGCAAATGTATCAAATTTGTGAGCCTCTACAAAGATCTTATTCCTATATTTAGCGCAGTAAATTCTATTTTATGTTCAAAATAACTTCGTTCCTGCTTTGCTTTTTAAGTTTACAATCTATGGCACAAAAAACCGACACCTTGTTACTTGAAAAATTAATGAATGGTAAACCCGAATTGTTTTCTACCATCATAAATCACTCCCAAAAACATCAGGTCCAAATACGCTATACACAGGTTATCCGCGACAAAAAAAATAAACCATCATTTAAGACTTATAGTTATAACCTCGATGATCACCATTATTTTTATCCCGCAAGCACAGTAAAACTCGCTGCAGTCATATTTGCCCTTGAAAAGGTGAACGAACTAAAAATAAAAGGACTGACTGCCTATAGTACCATGATTACTGATAGCAATTTTATAGGACAGACAAAAGTAGATAAAGACCTTACTGCAGAAAATGGCTTACCCTCTATAGGTCATTACATCAAAAAAATTCTTTTAACGAGCGACAATGATGCTTTTAACCGCTTATTTGAATTTATAGGCAGAGCTGAGCTCAATGCAAAGCTTACAAAATATGGTTTAAACAACAGCAGGATCTTAAACCGATTGGCTATTGGTGATGCAGGAGAAGCCTCTAAACACACCAACCCAATTCGTTTTTACACTAATGGTAAGTTAGTTTACACCCAAAAAGCACAATATGATCCTAAAGAATATCCTTTAAAATTGACCAATACCGTTATGGGAAAAGCTTACCTGGATAGCAATGATCAAATGGTGAACAAGCCTTTCAATCTGGAAAATAAAAATGCATTTCCTATAAGCGACCAACAAACGTTGATGATGAAACTCATGTTACCAGAAGCCTACCCTGCTAAAGAGCAATTCAATTTAACTTCAGCAGATTATCAACTCATTCACACCTATATGAGTAAGTTACCTACAGAAAGTGATTACCCAAAATATAATCCTCAAGAGTTCTGGCCTACCTATGCTAAAATGCTTTATTACGGCAGAGAAAAAGTTGCGCAAATCAATCCAGATTTAAAGATCTTTAATAAATATGGTGACTCCTATGGATTCATCATTGATAATGCTTATTTCAAAGATGAAAAGCATAAAGTGGAATTTTTCTTAACTGCAGTGGTTCAATCCAACAACAATGAAATCTACAATGATGGCATTTATGAATATGAGACTATTTGTTATCCCTTTATGAAAAACCTTGGGAGAATGATTTATGAATTGGAGTTTTCTTCCTGCCGCTGAGCTCCAGTCGTAACTTAAAGAACAATGAATTAATATGAATATCCAGGTAACCTTCATAAACGGTAAAAGTGTTTAACTTCATACTGTTTCGACAACATGTTTTCTCTTTTCATAATTCGGTATTTTAATATAGTGAATCATTCTTAAGAGACGGCCTATATAATAATTCCTCAAGTATGTTAGCTTAGGTTGATTGCTGCTTAATTACACATTCAATCTAATCTTTTAAAATTCTAAAAACTGGTGAAAAATGTCTTTCTTTGTTATCTCAACAGTGTTTAAGAACTAGCAAATTTTAACATTATTTAACTAAAACTGTTTAACAATTTATAGATATTTATCCATGTTTAAAGAAATTAGTAACAAGTACATTCGTTATCTATTCATATTTGTTTTCTGCATATTAATTTTCTTTTCTGCCCTTCAGTTAAATTTCTTGTGGCTATTTGGCTATTCGCCTTCTTATAAGGATATTAAAGCCCCAACCCAAAGAGTAGGTTCTGAACTTTACACAGCAGATAGTGTATTAATTGGACGCTATTTTAAAGAGAACAGGACTCCCGTAAACTTCAATGAAATCTCACCAAATGTAATAAATGCCCTGGTGGCAACAGAGGATGCGCGATTTTACCAGCACATCGGTATCGACTTCAGGTCGCTTATTTCCAGTACAATTTCTACTGCTACAGGAGATAAAAGAGGTGGAAGTACCATTACACAACAATTAGCCAAGAATTTATACCGCACAAGATATAACAAAGCACAGGGAGTCATCAAACATATTCCTGTTGTGCGTACCGTTATCACAAAGTTCAAGGAATGGATGACTGCCATTAAACTGGAATCAAATTATTCTAAAAATGACATCATCACCATGTACCTTAACACGGTTTCCTTTGGTAATAATACTTATGGCATTAAAACCGCTTCACGAGTTTATTTTGACAAGCAAGCATTGGATTTAAATATCCCAGAAGCTGCCTTATTAGTGGGAATGTTAAAAGGTACCACTACTTATAATCCTTTAAGAAGTCCAGAGAGAGCATTAGAGCGTAGGAACGTGGTCCTCGCCCAAATGAATAAATATAAGTATATCAACAATGAGCAATTGAATACTTATAAAAATAGCCCATTAAAACTTAAAGAAGGTCAGGTTGACGACAGTAGTGATGGCGATTCTTACCTAAGGTCTGCAGTAGCTAAATACCTTGAGAAATGGTGTACAGAAAATGGCTACGATCTTTATGAAGATGGGTTGAAAATTTATACCACTATTGATTCGAAACTTCAAAAGTATGCGGAGGAAGCAGTCAACGAACAGATGAAAACCTTACAAAGACGCTTTTATAGTGTATGGGGTAAAGAAGATCCTTGGTACGACTCAGAAAAAAACAAAGTAGATTACCCGGCACGGGCCAAAAAAAACCTGCCTGCTTTTGCCAGTCTTGTTAAAAAGTACAACAATAACACAGACTCCATTGATGCTTATTTCAATAAGAAAAAGAAGATGAAGATATTTACCTGGAACGGCGACAGGGATACTTTATTTTCAACTATGGACTCCATTGCGTATTATGGTAAAATATTAAATACAGGGATGATGACTCTGGATCCTTTTGAAGGCAAGATCAAAGTATGGGTAGGTGGCATTGACCATAAATTCTTTAAATATGACCACGTCAACCAGTCTAAACGTCAGGCAGGGTCTACTTTTAAACCCTTCGCCTACCTTGCTGCCCTGGAAAGTGGTTTATCACCTTGCGATACTTTTACCGACAAACCTGTCAGCATTTCTTACCAGGAACATGGTAAAACAGAAGTTTGGGAACCTAAAAACTCAAGTTATTCTAATACATACCAGGAAATGTCTTTGCGACTGGCAATGGCAAGATCTGTAAATACCATTACTGCGCAGGTAACAGAAAAAGTGGGCTGGGATAATGTGGTTAAATGGGCACATCAAGTGGGTATTGACAGCAAATTAGAATCCGTTCCTTCAGTGAGTTTGGGTTCTAATGATGTTACTGTGTTCGAAATGGTCAAGGCTTATGGTACATTTTTAAATAATGGCATCAAGACAGACCCAATATTAGTTGAAAGAATTACCGATCTTGATGGTAAAGTAATTAAGGAATTTAAAGCCAAAAAAACACGTGTCCTCACGGAAGAAATCAGCTGGCTGATGCTTTATATGTTTAGAGGCGGTATGGAAGAACCAGGTGGCACCTCACAGGCCTTATGGGAATGGGATTTATGGAAAAAGAATAACCAGATAGGTGGTAAAACAGGAACTTCCTCAGATTATGTAGATGCCTGGTACATGGGGATTACCAAAGATCTTGTTACTGGTGTATGGGTAGGTTGTGACGAACGTACTGCACACTTCAAAAATGGTGAAACCGGCGAAGGCGCCAGAACAGCACTTCCTATTTTCGCTAAGTTTATGGAAAAGGTTTACCATGATGAAAGCACGGGCTATACTTATGGTCCTTTTCCAAAGCCTACTGTAAAAATAAATATCAAATACAATTGTCCAACGCCGAGATACGTTCCTGAAACCTCCGACAGCGATACCCTGCAAATTGATTCCTTAGACACTGGAGATCCCTTCTTTAAGGAAAATGAAACCCAGGATCAACCTCAGCAAGCACAGAGTGTTGAAGAAAAAAAACCAACAGATACAAAACCACAAAAGACGGAAACTGTTGTTCCATTAACCAAAAAAGAAGAGAGAGAATTGAGGCGACAACAACGTAAATTAGAAAAAGATAAAAAAGAAGAACAGCAAGCTAATCAACGCTAAAGTTATCACCTGAAGGCTCAAAAAGCATCAACAAGGTGATGGTTGAGCATTATAACATTTCTTTAATAACAAATAAATAGCTTATGAAAATAAATACAATTTTTATGCGGTTAATTTTTAGTCTGTTATTTTTGCTGACATCCACCTTATCAGTTAAGGCTCAATACTTTGGCCAGAACAAAGTAAGGTACAAAAATGTCAAATTCAAAGTGATGCAAACGCCACACTTTGAAATCTACTACTATCTCAAGAATGAGAAACTCATGGAGAAGTTTGCCCAGGATGCTGAAATCTGGTATAAGATGCATCAGGAAATCTTCCGTGATACAATGAAAAAGAAAAACCCCATCATCCTTTACAGTAATCATCCCGACTTTCAACAGACCACAGCACTGCAGGGTGATATAGGCATAGGTACAGGTGGGGTAACAGAGGCGCTAAAAAACAGGGTGATTATGCCTGTTACAGAGCTCGCTAACCAAACACGACATGTGTTAGGTCATGAGTTGGTACATGCTTTCCAATACCACACGCTGCTTGAAACCGATTCCATCAGTATTGAAAACATTAGCCAGGTACCTTTATGGATGATTGAGGGCATGGCAGAATACCTTTCTGTGGGTAAAAAGGATGCTTTCACCTCTATGTGGATGAGAGATGCCTTGCTTAACCGTGATATTCCTTCCTTAAAAGACCTTACCAATTCCAACAGATATTTCCCTTATCGTTATGGACAAGCCTTCTGGACTTTTATAGGCTCTGTATATGGTGATACTACTATTGTGCCCTTACTCAAAAATACCGCTAAGTATGGTTATGAAAACGGCTTAAAATATACCTTGGGTTATGATGACAAAGCATTATCCGGACTTTGGAAAAATGCAATTGAAACTCATTATCGCCCTTTGTTAAAACAAGACAGCTCACAGATAAAGCTTACAGGAACAAAAATTATTGATAATAAAAATGCGGGTAACATGAATGTGGCTCCCGCATTGAGCCCTGATGGAAAATATCTTGCCTTCATGTCTGAAAAAGACCTTTTTGGCATTGATCTTTTTCTTGCTGATGCTAAAACAGGTAAAATCTTAAAAAAATTAAGTAGCCAGATCTCCAATAGCCATATCGATGATTTCAACTTCCTGGAATCTGCGGGAGCCTGGTCGCCAGACAGTAAGAAATTTGCTTTCAGCATATTCAGCAAAGGCCGAAACCAACTGATGATCATTGATGTTGAAAAACGAAAAGTCCTGCTCCGAACTGGAATGAATAAAGTAGAACAATTTGGTAACCTCACCTGGTCGCCAGACGGTAAGCATATCGCTTTCTCGGGAATGGTGGAAGGTCAAAGTGACATCTTCTCTTATAACCTGGACACCAAAGAAATTAGTGCGATTACCAATGATGTGTATTCCGACTATGCACCAAGTTATTCCCCTGATGGCAAAAAGTTGATTTTTTCTTCAGACCGCGCCTCTGTAAGCAGCAATGCCATTCAGGCGGTGCATCCTATTAACCTAACGGTGTATGATATTGCAAGTAAAACCCTAACTAACCTACCTGTATTTCCTAGTGCTAATAACTTGAACGCACAGTTTTCTGGAGATAGCCAAAGGATATTCTTCTTATCCAACAGAGATGGCTTCAGGAATCTTTACGAATACAACCTTACCATTGGCAGCTTAAACCAGTTGACAGATTATTTTACAGGTATCAGTGGTATTACTGAATTCTCCCCTGCCATCTCCGTTTCCCGCAATGATGATATCGTTTACAGTTATTACCGTGCGCAACGTTATACCTTATACAATGCAGGTAGGCAAAACTTTAAAGCTATCCCTGTAGATGCACAGGCTGTTAACTTTGATGCTGCAATTTTACCTCCCATGGAAAACGTTGCTGTAAATATTGTAAACCCAAATTTAGCTAATTTCGCTACCCTCCTTTCCACGCCAAAAGATTCTTTAACCGAAATCGCCTATCGTCCAAAATTCAGATTAGATTACCTTGCCAATAGTGGTGTGGGTGTGTCAACCAGTACTTTCGGCACAGGCATGAGCGGTGGCGTAGTGGGTATGTTCAGCGATATTCTTGGAAGAAACCAAATCATCGCTAACCTGGCCATCAATGGAGAAATATACGACTTTGGTGGTTTGGTAGGTTATATTAACCAGCAGAAAAGACTCAATTGGGGTCTTGGCATTTCCCATATCCCTTATATTACTGGCTTTAGAGAAATAGTAGCGGAAACTATTCCCGTGGAAGGTGGTGATCCTTTAGAAGTGTATAATGACAGGACCAATATAATCCGCACCTTTGAAAACCAGGCACAGCTGTTTGCATCTTACCCTTTCAACAGGTCACATCGCTTTGAGTTTGGAACCTCCTTTTCAAAGTACAGCTATCGCATAGAAAGAATCAGTAATTTCTATGAAAATATAAATGGAATGATTGGCTACTACCTGGGCTCCGATAAAAAGAAAGTCCCTACAGCGCAAGCCGAACAGGAATATGGAATAAATTTCAGGTCCTTTTCTATTTACAACTTAAATGGCGCCTTTGTTGGCGATCGTGCCATCATGGGAATGACCTCTCCTTTAGAAGGCTTCCGCTATAAAATTGGTGGAGAACAGAATTTTGGAGATTACCAGTTCAGTGCGATCAGTGCCGACGGTAGAAAGTATGTGCGCATAAAGCCATTTACACTTGCAGCGAGAGCATTAACCTATATGCGTCTTGGTTCTGAAGGTGAAAACTTATATCCTTTATTTATCGGCTATCCTTATTTCATTCGTGGTTATGAGGCAAATTCACTTTATAACAACCAGAATGCAGGAGGCACATTTGACATCAACCAACTTTCGGGAAGTAGAATTGCAATCTTTAACTTTGAAGTGCGATTACCTTTTACAGGACCAAAAAAACTGGCCCAGATCCCATCCAAATTTTTATTCTCTGATTTAAACCTCTTCTTTGACGCCGGTTTGGCTTGGAATGAAGGCTCTACCATTTCCTTTAAAGGTCAGCCTAATGGGGTGCTTTTGCCTAATGGAACACCTGCAGAAAGAGTACCTGCTTTGAGTGCCGGTATCTCCCTCAGGGTAAATATGTTTGGATACTTTGTACTGGAACCCTATTATGCTTTCCCATTTCAGCGCAAAGATGTTTCAGCTGGCGTATTTGGTTTAACGTTTGCACCGGGCTGGTAAGTTTAAGCCCTGCTTAAGGGCATTGCCGCCTGGGTGCTAATCACCTTACTCCTTACGATATGTTCAAAATCTAAACCAATCGTTAAATCAACCCAATCGGGATTACAAGAACGCACCAGGCGTTCTTTTTGCATTCTGGTAAAACGGCTCACCATTTTAAAACGATGCAAAGCCTGACTTTCAGCTTTAAACTCTTCAAAATAAACCAGCCGGCTTAATTGCTGCCCCATGTCAAAAAATAAGCTTGGCATCTGTTTATAGAAATCCAGCGTCTTCATTAAATCAGCACTCATACCAACATGTAGACTGGTTCTGTTCCGATCGGTTAAGATGTAGACAAATTTTTTCATAGCTTTAATCTTAAATTGTTTCAACTAATTTAATTAGTATATATATTTGTACAACGAATAAATATTGCTAACTTTATTGGTACAATAATACTAACTATCTTAGTAAAAACAAAATAATATTTAAATTTATTTTATGTCAAATATTTCAGCTAACCTTAAGTACCTCAGGAAAAAAAAGGGCCTGACTCAACAGCAATTCGCTGATGCTATTGGGATTAAAAGATCTTTGGTTGGTGCTTATGAAGAAGACCGGGCGGAACCCAAATATGATTTGCTAAAGAAAATAGCAGAATATCATGAATTGACCATTGATGAGTTTATCAATGAACAAATCAACGATAAGTGGAAACCTAAACTAAAAAGCCAGGGAACAAACCTACGTATCTTAAGTATTTCAGTAGATAAGGAAGATAATGAGAATATTGAGCTTGTTCCGGTGAAAGCAAGTGCGGGCTACCTGAATGGCTTTTCAGATCCTGAATATATAAGAGAATTACCAAAATTCCACTTGCCACTGCCTAACCTTAAACAGGGAACTTTCAGGGCTTTTGAAATTATGGGAGATTCTATGTTGCCTATTCAACCAGGAAGTATTATTGTTGGCGAATACCTTGACAACTGGAATGATGTAAAGACCGGTGAAACCTATGTCATCATCAGCAAAAATGAAGGCGTTGTCTATAAGCGCGCAGGCAATCGTTTTAAAGAGAATAAAGAGCTTAAGCTGGTTTCAGACAACAAAGTGTATGATCCTTATGCAATTGCCGCAGAAGACATCCTGGAGATCTGGAAAGCAAAGGCTTATTTCAGTTCTACCCTGCCAGACCCTACACCAGAACCTACCATAGAAACATTAACCAATATGATGGCTCAAATGCAGAAGTCACTTTCGCAATTGGGCAGAAACTAAAAAAATAGAAGACATAAAAAAAGGGAACCATAACAGTTCCCTTTTTTTATAACCTTGAAGTTCTATCTATTTAACTGTATCAATTACAGCTTTAAAAGCTTCTGGATGGTTCATCGCTAAATCAGCTAAAACTTTACGGTTTAAACCGATGTTTTTGCTAGCTAACTTACCAATAAGTTGAGAGTAAGAAATACCGTGTTGACGAGCTCCAGCGTTGATACGTTGAATCCATAATCCACGAAATTCTCTTTTCTTAACTTTACGGTCACGGTAAGCATATTGCAAACCTTTTTCTACCGTATTTTTGGCAATAGTGAAAACCTTACTTCTTGATCCCCAATAGCCTTTGGCCATATTTAGGACTTTTTTCCTTCTTCTTCTCGAAGCGACTGCGTTTACCGAACGTGGCATAGTGTTGTTGTTTTTTGATAAACGGTGTTGCGTATTTCAGCAAACTTACTACCGGGTACCTGGTTAAAAATTAAATTATTTACCGATGCAAAGCATACGTTTCACGTTACCTGTATCTGCAGCTGACACCATACTAGTGTGGCCTAAGTTACGCTTACGTTTAGTAGACATCTTTGTTAAGATGTGGCTTTTGTATGCGTTCTTCCTTGCGATTTTACCGGTTCCAGTAAGCGAAAAACGCTTTTTAGCACTGGAATTGGTTTTCATTTTTGGCATAACCTTGTTTATTTATGTAATTTACTTATTTTTTTTGCAATTTCGGAGCAAGCGTTAAAAACATACGCTTACCTTCTAATTTAGGTAACAATTCAACTTTACCTATATCCTCCAGGGCCTGTGCAAATTTCAGTAACAAAATTTCACCCTGTTCTTTATATACAATTGCCCTACCTTTAAAGTGAACATATGCCCGAACCTTTTCACCATTCTCAAGGAAACTAATCGCGTGTTTTAGTTTAAACTGAAAATCATGATCATTGGTATTCGGTCCAAAACGGATCTCTTTAATAACTGTTTGTTTAGCATTAGCTTTAATTTCTTTCTGCTTTTTCTTTTGCTCGTAAACAAACTTACTGTAATCAATTATCCTACATACGGGAGGAACTGCGTTTGGAGATATCTCTACCAGGTCCAATTCCAATTCGTCGGCAAGGGCCAAAGCTTTTGCCAAAGGATAGATCCCCGGTTCAACATTATCTCCAGCTAATCTCACTTCTTGAGCCCTGATGTACTGATTAATGTTATGTTCTGCTTCTTTTTTCTTAAAAGGAGGACGTGGTCCCCTGTTAAATCCTGGTCTGCCTAATGCCAAATTTATTTCTTATTTAAATTGTAATTTCTTTAATTAATAACTCTCTGAATTCCTGTAAGCTCATTTCTCCTAAGTCACCATCACCATGCTTCCTTACCGAAACTTTGCCTTCTGCCATCTCTTTTTCGCCAATAATCAGCATATAAGGGATTTTTTTAACTTCAGAGTCCCTGATTTTCCTGCCGATTTTTTCATCGCGAAAGTCAATCAAACCGCGAATATCGGAATTATTTAGTTCATCTGAAACTTTTTTCGCATATTCTTCATATTTTTCTGAGATAGGAAGAATGATAAATTGTTCTGGAGAAAGCCATAAAGGGAAGTTTCCGGCACAATGCTCTATCAATACAGCAATGAAACGTTCTAACGAACCAAACGGTGCGCGGTGGATCATTACCGGGCGGTGTTTCATGTTATCACTACCTGTATATTCTAGTTCAAAACGTTCCGGTAAATTGTAATCTACCTGTATTGTACCTAGTTGCCATTTTCTGCCTAAAGCATCTTTAACCATGAAATCTAATTTCGGCCCATAAAAAGCAGCCTCACCATATTCCACTACAGTAGTCAAACCTTTCTCGTCTGCGGCTTCAATAATTGCAGCTTCCGCAAGCTCCCAGTTTTCATCTGTTCCGATGTATTTAGTTTTGTTTAATGGATCTCTAAGAGAAACCTGTGCTGTATAATGCTCAAAACCCAAAGATTTAAATACATAAAGTACCAGGTCAATTACCTTTTTGAACTCCTCTTTTACCTGATCTGGGCGACAGAATAAATGCGCATCATCCTGAGTAAAGCCGCGAACACGGGTTAAGCCATGAAGCTCACCACTTTGCTCATAACGGTAAACCGTACCGAATTCAGCAAAACGTAAAGGAAGATCTTTGTAAGAACGCGGTTTAACTTTATAAATTTCACAGTGATGAGGACAATTCATCGGCTTCAAGAAAAACTCTTCTCCTTCCTGTGGTGTTTTAATAGGTTGGAAAGCATCCTTGCCATATTTTTCATAATGGCCCGAAGTAACATATAAGTTCTTGTGTCCTATATGTGGTGTAACCACCTGCTCATAGCCAGATTTACTTTGTGCCCTGGTTAAAAACTGCACCAGTCTTTCGCGCAAAGCAGCACCTTTAGGCAACCATAAAGGTAAACCTGCACCAACTTTCTCAGAGAATGCAAATAGCTCAAGTTCCTTACCTAATTTACGGTGATCTCTTTTCTTCGCTTCTTCTATTAAGTGAAGATAATCAGTAAGTTCACTTGCTTTAGGAAAAGTCACACCGTAGATACGGGTTAATTGTTTTTTTGTCTCATCGCCGCGCCAGTATGCACCTGCAACATTCATTAATTTCACCGCTTTGATAAAACCAGTATGAGGAATATGTGGACCGCGACATAAATCTGTAAAGCTACCCTGGGTGTAGAAAGTAATCTTTCCATCTTCAAGGCCATCAATCAGGTCCAGTTTATATTCATCACCTTTTTCAGTGAAATAATTTAAAGCATCAGCTTTGGCAACCGCTTCTCTAACAAATACTTGTTTTTGTTTAGCGATTTCAATCATCTTGGCTTCAATGGCTTTGAAATCATCCGAAGAAAATTCTCTGTCGCCAAAATCTACATCATAATAAAAGCCTGTTTCAATTGCCGGACCAATACCAAATTTAGTACCCGGATAAAGTTCTTCCAGGGCCTCTGCCATGATATGCGCAGAAGAGTGCCAGAAAGTAGCCTTACCCGCTACATCATTCCAGGTTAATAACTTAACAGCAGCATCCTCTTGTATAGCCCTTGTTGAATCCCACACTTCGCCATTAACCTCAGCAGCTAAAACGTTCCGTGCAAGACCTTCAGAAATGGACAGTGCAATTTGATGGGCTGTTGTGCCCTTTTCATACTGACGAACAGAGCCGTCAGGCAGTGTAATGTTAATCATCTACAACTATGATTTATAAAGTAAAATATTTATATGAATTAAAAATCACCTACAATGTGATTTTGAAAAGCAAAGTTAAGGTAAAATACTAATTTATGACAACATTTCTAACGCCATTTCCTTGTCGGCCGCCCCTGTTTTTCATCATCGCTTCCATTTTTGCCTGGTAATCATCAGCTGTAATTACATTACCTTTTTTTGGTAACACTACATCTTTAGCACTTACTTTTCTATATTCTATACTGGTAGCCACTGTACTAGAGCCTTTACCTTCAATGGCCAATACTGCTCCTTCTGTCCAGATGGCAGGGTTTGGTGAGAAATTAAACCCTAAATCTTTGGTATACCAAACGACATTTTCGGTGATAATTTCTTTCTCTTCGTCTTGTATTTTACGTTTACTGGTGGTTTTAACCGTAACTTTCTGACAGTTGAAGCCAATTACTTTTTTAGTCTCGTCAGATTTGATATATTCTACCACAGGTGCTGCAGCAGCAGGTTGATTGTTCATTGCCATTGGCGCTTCTGCTTTACCTAACTGCGTATCCATAAAATAAGTGGTATCGCGAAGGTCAAATACTGCCGTTAATTTTTGAGTAGCCAGGTCATAATAGTAATCACGGTTACCACCGGCACCAAAACCTCCCATACGGAAACCTCCCCTGTTACCTCCTTCGCTATTGCTGTCTTCTACCTCTTCTACTTTCATGTAACTTGCGTTTGTAGCATTGAACAACAATTCATAAGGCATTTTAATAGTTTGCATTCTGGATTGCATTTCTGGGTTCATTTTGAAGCCATTTGCCTCTGCCATCGCTATAGGATCTACATTGGTAATAAACTGAATAGCTCCAGTTTTCTTTTCTTGTGCTTGTAATTGTGTAGTAAGTGTGAAAAGGCCTGCAACGGCTAATACGATTGCTTTCATAGGTATATATTTTTCTTTTAGTTTTCTAACCAGCCATTGGCCAACACATCAGCAAGGTGCATGGTTTTTAAGGCAATATTATTTTTGTCAATGTAACCCTGCAAGTGCATCAGGCAAGAAAGATCCGTTGAAATGATATAATCAACACCTTGCTCCAGGGCGTTATTTACTTTCTGTTCTGCCATTGCAGAAGAGATAGCATCAAACTTAACAGCAAAAGTGCCGCCAAAACCGCAGCACATATCTGTATCTTTCATTTCCACCATCTCTAAACCATGAACTTTAGACAGCAGTTGTCGTGGTTCCTCTTTAATCTTGCACTCTCTTAACCCACTGCAGGAGTCATGGTAAACAGCTTTCCCTTCAAGTTCAGCCCCAAAATAATCTTTCTTCAGTACGTTGATCAAAAAATCAGAAAGTTCATAAATATGCCCTTGAATATTTCTGCATTTATTATGCACAATAGTATTCGTAAATAAATCATTAAAGCCACTCTTCACCATGCCCACACAGGAAGCAGAGGGTGCAACAATATATTGGTGCTCGGAAAAATCATTCAGAAACTTCGTTCCTGTTTCCTTTGCTTCATCCCAGTAGCCAGCGTTGTATGCAGGTTGCCCGCAGCAGGTTTGATTGGCATTATAGCTCACCACACAGCCTGCTTTTTCCAAAAGTTTGATGGTGTTAAAAGCCGTTTCAGGATACAGCTGATCTATAAAACAGGGAACAAATAATTCTACTTTCATTTAGATGATCTTATGGTGATGAGGAGTAGGCAAGGCTACTGATTTAGACTCTGCTTTTTTAAGCAGGAGCAACAATAATAAACCTGACACAAAAAATGAAGTCAGGGCAATAGTGGAATTACGCATGCTCCCGGTAAGCTCTTCAATATATGCAAAGCTAGCCAATCCGGCTACAATTGCAAGCTTTTCAGTAACATCGTAAAAACTGAAAAACGAAGCCGTATCGGCAGTTTTTTCAGGAATATATTTTGAATAGGTTGACCTGGATAAGGATTGTATGCCCCCCATAACCAAGCCAACTACAGCAGCAAGCATATAAAATTGCGTAGCTGAGTTAACAAAATAGGCACAGATACACATCATGATCCACAGCAGCACTACAAAAATCAAAACATTAACATTACCGTAATATTTTGAAAACCTCGACATTACCTGTGCGCCAGCAATGGCAACCAATTGGATAATCAGGATAACGGCAATTAAACTCGATGTCGACAGATGCAAGATCTTCTCACCAAAGCTTGCTGCTACCAGCATTACGGTTTGAACACCCATAGAATAGCAGAAAAAAGCAAATAGAAACCTTTTCATTAAAGTCATTTCTTTAATCTGCTGCCATACTTTCTGCAGTTCTCTAAATCCGCTGGAGATTTTCCTTTGCTCGGCAGCATTGAAATTAGGACTCCCCTTTGGCAATACTTTAAAAGGAATTTGTGCAAAGGCCATCCACCAGATACCGACTAACAGAAAAGACAGGCGTGGTGGAAAACTGGCGTCAGTTATACCAAACCACTCAGGTTTTAAAACAAACACAAAGCAAATAAGCTGTAAAATAACACTTCCTATATAACCATAGGTGAAGCCCTTTGCGCTCACCGCATCCTGCTGATCAGCAGTAGCAATTTCCGGGAGATAAGAATTATAAAACACAAAGCCACCGGCATAACCAATGGCAGCAAGGGCAAAACAAATGACCCCAAGTTCTAAAGTATCCAGCTTAAAAAAATACAAACAACAGCAGGAAAAACCACCCAGATAGGTAAAAATCTTCATGTAGACCTTTTTGTTTCCTTTATGGTCAGCCATAGAAGTCAATACAGGCGACATCAAGGCAATAATAAGGTAGGCCGCTGCTAAGGCATAATTTGATAAAGCCGTATTAACAAAACTCATCCCAAAAAAGCTAACTTTATCACCATGCTCTGCAGTTGTGGTAATAATAGAATAGTAGGCCGGGAAAATGGTAGAAGTAATGACAAGGTTATAAGCCGAGTTTGCCCAGTCGAAATAGGCCCATGAACGGATAACCTTTTTGTTGTTTTTTGTAATACTCACCTAGTTAACTTTTTCAAGCTTAGCGGTACCTGCCTTTTTCTTGTTTATCTTTACAGGACTGCCTTTATAAAAGGTTTCACTGGTACCAGATGTTTCGACATTCAGGTCATTCAACACATTGATGTTAGAGGCATTGACACCCTCAGTATGAAGGTTATACCTTGCAACCACAAAATCAAAGGCATTCAGGCTTAAAGCACCGGTAGAATTTAAAATGTGCTCCCCTGCTTGTCCTGATAAAGCTATTTTGGCTGTACCATCAACAGTAGTAGTCAACTTCCCTGCCGTTAATTGCAGGTCTACCTGTGTAGTTCCGTTTAAGTTCATTTCTACATCACGCAGATTCAATAAGGAAGTAGATTGTAATTTACTCCCCGATTCAAGGTTGATCTTTTTCAATAGTTTAATGCCTGCATAAATGACTACAGAATCACTTCCACAATATTTATCAGAATCAAGTTTCAATTTCAGTGTGCCACCGCTTACCGATGCCTTCACTTCATCCACTACGTTAGAATCTGCCGCAATACGAACCTTATAACTGCTGTCTTGTTGGATAATTACTTTTATAGGACCTCTTACCTCAAGTTCATCAAATTCTTTAAGTGATTGTACGTGCTCTACACGTACACCAGCATCTTCAATACATGCCGTATTACAGGCAGTAATCAATAAAGGCAAGGCTATAACAAGAAGGCTCAGTTTTTTCATTCGTTTTAATATTTGTTTTTTAGATAAAGCTTTTAGCAGCTTCAACAGCGTAATGGTGCAAATTAATTAAATTCAATTAATGAACATAATTTATAAGTAATAGTTTTTTCCGTCGGTTTTAATTTTCCCAGCATCTAAAAGTTCTCTAATGCGGTCTAACTTTTCAGTCTCCGTTCCAGATTGTAGTTCATTGACCAGGTCCGTTAAGGTTTGCGAATTACTTTGCAAAACAGTGGCAATTTCAAAATCTATTCTTTCCGACAGTTCTTCAAGGTCAAGTGCTTTTTTTTCTGCTATACAAACATCACAAACACCGCATTTTGCAGAATGAGGTTCATCAAAATAAGCAAGCAGCTGCACACTGCGACAATTAAAAGTACTGGTATAAGCTAAAACAGCATTAATTTGGTCC
This sequence comes from Pedobacter sp., assembly GCF_045628745.1. GTDB lineage: Bacteria > Bacteroidota > Bacteroidia > Sphingobacteriales > Sphingobacteriaceae > Pedobacter. Next base: position 5,514 of record NZ_JAZQPU010000045.1, on the reverse strand, counting down.
TCCTGCAGTTTTTTGCGAAGTTCAATATATTTAACATCAATATCCATGTGTTCCTGGTCTTGACGCGGTAAGATAAAAAGTAACTGCGGCTGATCGGTTTGTGGCAGGTAAGAAATAATTTCCTGATCTTGCAATCTTTTGAGCATGGCAACCACAGTATTGAAAGAAATGCCTAACTTTTTAGCAAGGTCATCTTCCTTAATACCTACATATTGATCAAAGGCGCCGCCATAAGAGCGCAGTAAGGTTTTAATTAAAGGATCGAAACCTGCATTTTCAATCTGGAAACGATAAAGATCTTCATTACTCACCGACACTAACACCCGCGACTGCAAAAAGGTGTTTTCAGATAAGGTTAAATAACCATCGTGCTCCAAAAACTTAAGGGCAGCAATAGTTTTGAGTACCCCAAGGTTAAATTTTTTACAAAAATCTGCGAGGTCAAAAGGAAACGTCAATCCCTGTCCAACACCATAAGCAAGTTGATAGTAACTGCCCAAGTAATGATATGTTTTTTTGATTTCTGCAACAGAAGGAAAATTATTCGTATATTTTTCCTGAAGCGAGCGCTGGTCATTTTTATTAGCAAGGAGCACAGCAAAGGCACGATGTTCATCACGCCCCGCTCTTCCCGCCTCCTGGTAATAGGCTTCTAAACTTTCAGGGAGGTCGAGGTGCACCACAAAGCGAACATCGGGCTTATCAATACCCATCCCAAATGCATTTGTAGCTACGATGATCCTGATTTTATTATTCTTCCAATCCTCCTGCTTACGCGAGCGTTCATCCCGCATTAAACCGGCATGGTAATAATCTGCTGAGATCTTATTTCTGTTTAGAAAAGAGGCTACTTCAGCTGTCTCTCTCCTGTTCCTTACATACACCAAACCGCAGCCCTTCACATTTCGGGCAACATCGATCAACTTTCTATATTTATCCTCCAGGTCAAACACCACATAAGAAAGGTTTTTTCGGGCAAAGCTTTTCACAAATACCTGCGGAGCAGTAAGCTCCAGCTTGTCAATAATATCAGCTCTTACATGTTGTGTTGCCGTTGCTGTAAGGGCAATGATGGGCACTTCCGGAAGAATTAACCGTAAATCTTTAATTTTTAAGTATGGCGGCCTGAAGTCATAACCCCATTGCGAAATACAGTGAGCCTCATCTACAGCAATGAGGTTGACGTTCATGTAAGAGATGCGCTCTTTTACAATTTCTGAAAGCAGGCGTTCTGGAGATAGGTAAAGAAATTTGATATTGCCATATATACAGTTGTCCAGCAAGATATCAATTTCCCTCTTACCCATCCCTGCATAAATGGCTACAGCATCAATGCCCCGGGCTTTTAGGTTCTCTACCTGGTCTTTCATTAAGGCAATTAAGGGCGAGATAACCAGACAGATGCCTTCTTTAACCATCGCAGGAATTTGAAAACACAAAGATTTACCACCACCAGTTGGTAGCAGGGCCATGGTGTCTTTATTGTCTAATACGGCATCAATGATATCTTCTTGCAGAGGTCTGAAAGTATCAAATCCCCAGTATTGTTTTAATATAGCTGCTTTATTCATAAAAGGTATGGCTCAAAACTATAAAAACGATCTGTATTTATTAAATTGCAGGCATAAATAGCAAAAATAACCCATTTTAAAAATGCGTAAATTTCTACTCTTTCACCTGTTTTCAATCCTTTTATATCCGGCTTTTTCCCAAGATAAGAAAGAAAATTCCAAGTGGGATATTGAAAAACTTAAAGGCAACGTTAAGAGCTTCAATATCAGCACCAATGAAGGCACATGGATGAATCTTGATGTAAGTGCTGATGGTAAAGAAATTGTTTTTGACCTGCTGGGGGATATTTACGTGATGCCCATAACAGGTGGAACTGCCCAATTGTTAAGTGGTGGTATAGCCTGGGATATACAACCACGGTTTAGCCCTGATGGCAAATATATTTCTTATACCAGTGATAAAAGTGGAGCAGATAACATTTGGATCATGAATCGTGATGGATCCAATAAGCGCCAAATCTCTAAAGAATCCTTTAGGTTATTGAATAATGCTACCTGGCTGCCTAGCAGTGAATACCTCATTGCCAGGAAGCATTTTACAAGTACGCGCTCTATAGGTGCAGGCGAATTATGGATGTACAGCATATATGGCGGTAATGGCGTGCAGCTGACCAAGAGAAAAAATGACCAGCAGGATGCCGGAGAACCTAATGTATCTCCCAATGGCCGGTATGTATATTTCAGTGAAGACGTGAGTCCTGGCCCTACCTTTGAATACAACAAGGATCCCAATGGCATGATCTATGCCATTCGCCAATTGAATTTAGCCAATGGAAAACTGAGCAATTTAATTGCGGAACAAGGCGGTGCGGCAAGGCCACAAGTGTCTCCCGATGGTCAATTGATGGCCTATGTAAAAAGGGTACGTTTAAAAACAGCTTTATACCTGCATAACCTCAGCACCGGCGAAGAATGGCCAGTATATGATGAGCTTAGTCGCGATCAGCAGGAAACCTGGGCTATCTTTGGTGTTTACCCCAACTTTGCATGGACGCCAGATTCAAAAAACCTCATTTTCTATGCAAAGGGTAAAATAAGGAAGTTAGCTATTGGCACCCAGCAAATAACAGAAATACCTTTTCAGGTGAACAGCAGCCAAACCGTACAGGAAGCTTTACATTTCCCGCAGCAGGTTTACAACGCTGACTTTTCTGTAAAGATGATCAGGCAGCTTTGTACTGCGCCAGATGGGAAATCAGTCATTTTTAATGCTGCAGGTTATTTATATAAAAAAGAATTGCCCAACGGCGTGCCACAAAGGGTAACCAATGGCACTGATTTTGAATTTGAACCTAACATCAGTCCTGATGGTAAGTTTGTAATTTATACCACCTGGAGCGATGAGTTTAAAGGTGCCATTAAAAGAACTGACCTTAAAACTGGAAAAACGCTTACCCTTACAGATGAAAGAGGTTTTTATTACTCGCCCTCTTATTCTCATAAAGGGGATAAAATTGTTTATAGAAAAGGCGGTGGCAATTTGGTTTTAGGCACCTTTTTCGGCAAAAGACAAGGCATATATACCATCACTGCTACAGGCGGTGGAAAAGCAATTATCACTGATCATGGCATTAAGCCTAAGTTTAATGCCGACGATAGCAGGATTTATTTCCAAAGTAACGGTGATGGTAAAAAAACATTTAAAAGCATCTCTGTGGAAGGCACCAATGAATTGACGCACTACACTTCTACTTATGCAAATTCCTTTGAACCTAGTCCTGATGGTAAATGGATGGCCTTCACTGCCTTGTTCAACGTTTATATTACGCCAATGGTCAATGCAGGATCAGCCCTGGACCTTTCTGCTTTAAATACCTCCATCCCTATCACTAAGGTCAGTAAAGATGGAGGCAGTTATATCCATTGGAGTGCCGACAGCAAGAAGTTATTCTGGACATTAGGTGAAGAATATTTTAGCAAAGACGTGCAACAGGCTTTTAATTTCGGTACCCTTGCACAGCAGGAACAGCAAAAAGTTAACACAGCAGTTAACCAGGAAAGCGAGCCAGGTATTGCTATAGGGCTACGGATTAAAAGTGATGCCCCCACAGGCTTGCTGGCGCTAAAAGGGGCTAGAATTATTACCGTCAATGGTGCCAATGTAATTGAAGAAGGAACCATCCTGGTGGAGAACAATAAAATTATCAACATTGGAAAGTCTACTGAGGTTGATATTCCAGAAAATGCCATTATTGTAGATGTGAAGGGAAAAACCATTATGCCGGGAATTGTTGATGTGCATGCGCATTTAAGAACCAGTCCTGATGGAATTAGTCCGCAGCAAGACTGGTCGTATATGGCTAACCTTGCCTTTGGCGTTACCACAGCGCACGACCCTTCCAGCAATACAGAAATGGTCTTCAGCCAGAGTGAAATGCTGAAGGCAGGCAGAATGATTGGTCCACGGGTGTATTCTACAGGTTCCATTTTATACGGTGCTGAAGGTGATTTTAAAGTGGAGATCAATAGTCTGGATGACGCATTGTCAAGTTTACGTCGACTAAAAGCAGTCGGTGCCTTTTCAGTGAAATCATACAACCAACCTCGCCGTGAACAGCGCCAGCAAATTATTGAAGCAGCCAGGCAGTTAAAAATGTTAGTGGTGCCTGAAGGGGGTTCAACATTTGCCACCAACATGAATATGATTGTGGATGGCCATACAGGTATAGAGCACAGCATACCTATTGCCCCGGTATATAAAGATGTAACAAGTTTCTGGAACAATACTAAAGTAGGCTATACCCCTACGCTGATTGTAAGTTATGGTTCTCTCTGGGGAGAAAACTATTGGTACGACAGAACCAACGTTTGGGAGAATGAAAGGTTAATGGCTTATACACCCAGATCTATTGTTGATGAGCGTGCACGAAGAAGAGCTACAGCAGAATATGGCGACTATGGTCATATTGAGGTTTCTAAAACAACAAAGCAAATTGCCGATGGAGGAACAAAGGTAAACTTAGGTGCACATGGGCAACTCCAGGGTTTGGGCGCACATTGGGAATTGTGGATGTTGGTTCAAGGTGGCATGACGCCGCTTGAAGCCATTAGGTGTGCTACGGCAAACGGTGCTGCTTATCTGGGTATGGATAAAGAAATTGGCTCCCTTGAAAAAGGCAAACTCGCAGACTTGATCGTCATGGATGGAAATCCATTAGAAGATATCCGCAATTCTGAGAAAATAAAATTTGTGATGATCAATGGTAGGTTGTATGATAGCTTTTCCATGAATGAAACCGGCACCAGGCATACGGTAAGAAAAAAGTTTTGGTTTGAGGCCAATAAGGGATTCAGTTATGCCATGCCAGTTGCAGATTCAGAAACATGGACCTTTACCGTTCCACACTGTGATTAAGCGCTATAGTTTATATTCAATAACAAGGATGCCTGCCGTTAATTCGACAGGCATTTTGCTTTTGTAGCAAAGGTGTCACCTTACAGTGAGTCCACGGTGAGTCCACATTCAGTCCACGGTGAGTCCACGTTTTACCAAACAAAGGGTGGACTGAATGTGGACTCACCCTGGATTGGATGCGCTCTCATTATATCGTATAACTAAGCAGTCCCTTACTCTCCTGTTACAGAAAGTACAACTTTCCCTCGTACACTATGCGCCTCTATGGTTACATGCGCCTGTACAATCTCTTCCATTGAAAATACCTGCTCAACGGCTACAGTAAGTTTCTCCTCTCCCAGCAAATCTGCAATATGCTGCAACATTTCCTTTTCTGGCTTCACCATAAACCAAATAAGGCTTACGCCTCTTTCCTCGGCAAGGGCTATCGCTTTAGGATCATCTTTGGTGGAAGAAGGCAAACACACAACGCTACCTCCGCGTTTAACACAATTGATAGAACGATATAAAATATCACCACCCATGGTATCCATTACAGCATCAATATCTGTTGCAATTGCTTCAAACCGCTCCTCTTTATAATTAATA
>NZ_JAZQPU010000044.1:0-8484 GCF_045628745.1 Pedobacter sp. | reverse complement strand
CGTAAAAAGTAATTCTGAGCAGCAAGTACAATTGTTAGAATTGCTCTTGCAGTGTAACCTTGGCCTTGTTTTACTCCTTGCTGCAGACCTGTTTGCTGAAGTCAATCATTTAACCTCGCTTCAAAAGTGGGCGCTGCGGTTATTCTGTATCTTGCTATGTACAGCCTTATATTTTACCCTAAATCCTGATGTTTATATAGCCGACCGTTACAGGGTGGCCTTACTGGTTTTTGCCTTCCACTTGTTGGTGGCCTTTGCGCCATTCCTCAAAAGAGGTAATATGCTTGGCTTCTGGGAATACAATAAAGTGCTTTTCATCAGGATACTGACTTCAGGGCTTTATTCTTTTGTGCTGTATACGGGTCTGGGTATTGCCCTAATGGCTATTCATGGACTCTTTAATGTAAAGATTGATTCCAAAATATATTTATACATGTTAACGGTAGTGGGTATTGGTTTCAATACCCTGTTTTTTCTTTCCGGAATTCCAGCCGATTTTAAGGTGCTCAATGAAGCACCTCAGCCTTATCCCAAAGGTTTAAAAGTGTTTACCCAATATGTGCTGATCCCTTTACTCAGTATATACCTCTTAATTTTACTGGTTTATGAAGTAAAAATCATCATCGAATGGCAGATGCCTAAAGGCATGGTGTCTACGCTTATTTTAGGCTATGCTGTTTTTGGCGTTCTTTCTTTGCTGCTGATTTTCCCGATTAAAGAACAACAGGGTAATGGTTGGATCAGGCTATTTTCCCGCTGGTTTTACATCATGATGATTCCTTTGGTGGTGCTCTTGCTGCTTGCCGTGTGGAGAAGGGTAGGTGTTTACGGCATTACAGAATCCCGTTATATTTTGGTTATTCTGGCCTTGTGGTTATCCATCATTACAGCCTATTTCCTCATCAGCAAAAAAGACAATATCAAAATCATCCCCATCAGTTTATGTGTTTTGGCTTTATTAGCCGCCTATGGTCCTCAAAGTGCATTTTCGGTTTCCCGATATTCACAAACAAAAAGGCTTCATAAAATGATGAAACTGACTACGCCCGTGGCACAAAGGGAGAAGCCTGCTATTATTCGTTACCTGGTGTTAAACCATGGCTTGACTTCTTTGCAACCCTTTACTGCCACAAACCTTGAGCACATCAATGAAACTATTCTGAAACAAACTAAATTAATTAACAGCATGAGCTACCTGCAGGAACAACGTTTGGTAGATACAGCTTTTGCTATTTTAAAAGTTAAGGAAAATGAAAGTTATAGACGGAGCACTTATGTTTCGCTCATCAGCAAAGAAGAAAAAACAATTGGCATTAAAGGTTATGATTATTTCATTCCTTTAGAGAGTGGTTCTACAGATTTTACAACGACTGTTAATGGTACGTCTTTTAAACTTAAAATAGAAGACAACAGAAAGTTAGTGGTAAAAATAGGGGCTAATCAAGAAGTTGTTTTCGATCCAAATGCTGCTGTCAGCGACCTTAACAAAGCCTATCTTGCCAACAAGCTGGTTGCCCGCAATGGTGGGCGTAATTATGAACTTCCGGGTAAAGGTATTGCCGTTAATGGCCTTGCTAAAGGTTATGAAATGACCCTGTTGATGACCAAATTGTCATTGAGTTATGATACTGACTTTGGCGATGAAAGTTATCATTACGAGGGCTACCTGCTGGTTAAGATAAAATAAATTGTGCCACCGGGAGTTCAATTAAGTTGTTTAGCTTTGCAATATGTCTGATACTAACCCTGCAGAACTGGCTGCGAAATTCATTAATTATACCTCCCGGCATATCTTTTTGACGGGAAAAGCCGGAACAGGAAAGACAACTTTTCTGCGCAATTTAATTGAATTAACGCATAAAAAAGCAGTCATTGTTGCCCCAACGGGTATTGCGGCCATTAACGCTGCGGGCGTAACCATACACTCCTTATTTCAACTGCCTTTTGGCACTTATTTGCCTAAACAACCTGCCACGGGCGATAGCCATTTTAACCAGCAATATAATACCCCGAAATCTATTGTCAGGCATTTACAGATGAATACCACCAAGCGCCGGATCTTTATGGACCTGGAGCTCTTGATTATTGATGAGGTAAGTATGCTGAGGGCAGATCTTTTAGACGCCATCGACATGGTGCTCCGTTATGTGCGTAAAAACAATGATAACTTCGGTGGCGTACAGGTTTTATTTATCGGCGATTTACACCAGTTGCCTCCCGTAGTCAAAAATAACGAATGGGCATTGCTGGGCGAGTTTTACCAAAGTGCCTACTTTTTTGATGCCATTGCCCTGCAACAAAATCCTCCTGTATATATTGAGCTGGAGAAAGTGTACCGACAGGCAGATGAGGTATTTATCAACCTGCTCAATAACCTCAGAAATAATGCAGTAACCGAGCAGGATGTTGCATTACTGAAAAAATACTACCGGGAAGATTTTAAACCCGGTTTGAAAGATAAATACATTACCCTTACCACGCACAACTTACGTGCTGACACCTTAAACAAGCAAAGCCTGGAGGCGCTCAAAGCACCTTCACATTTCTATAAAGCGCAGGTAGAAGATGAATTTACAGAATCTGCTTACCCTGCTGAGCAGCGCCTTGAACTGAAACTCGGTGCACAGGTCATGTTTATCAAAAATGACCCTACGCCAGAAAAGCGCTTTTTTAATGGAAAAATTGCTACCGTGGTCGCTCTCGGTACCGATGAGATTGAGGTGGAAACCGAAGGCACAAAGGACCGTATTACCTTAGAGAAATATACCTGGAAAAATATCCGTTATACCACAGATAAGGTTACCCATGAGATCAAGGAAGAGGTGATTGGCAAGTATATTCAATACCCAATAAAGTTAGCCTGGGCCATTACAGTCCATAAAAGCCAGGGCTTAACCTTTGATAAAGCCATTATTGACATTGGCAATGCATTTGCTCCCGGACAAATCTATGTGGCCTTATCGCGCTTGCGTTCGCTGGATGGCCTGATTTTAACCTCGCAGATTTCTGGCTCTGGCATTATGCAAGACCCCAATGTGTCTATGTTCTCCAGAAATAAACAGGCCAGTGAAATCTTAAATGAACAGGTTAAATTAGAAAGTGATAGCTTTTTGAAAGACTACCTGCAAAAATGTTTCAACCTGACCAATCTGGATAACTATGTGTACGAACATGTGCATTCTTATACCAAAGACTTAAATAAATCTGCCAAGCAAAAACATTATAAATGGGCACAAAAGCTGCTTGCCGAATTAAGCGAGCAAAAGGCAAGTGCCAATAAATTTATTACACAGATACAAAGGCTCTGCCATGATAAATCTGAACAGGGTTTTAAAGTATTATTGGAAAGAACCCTTGCTGCAGAAAACTATTTCAACCCTTTTCTACAGAAGATGTCGCGCAATATCTTTGAAAGAATGGAGCTCGTTAAACAGGAGAAGCAGATCATTGCCTTTCTGACCGAGCTAATGGAGATGGAATCTTTATTTTATGAGCAGTACAAAAATATCCGCAAGGCAACGGCCTTGTTAAAGGCGACCATTGAGGGCAAGGAATTCACCAAAAAAGATGTTTCCAAGCTGTTGGATGAGGAAAACCGGGCGCTGGAAATGAAAAAGGTGTTCGCCATGAACAATACTTTAGATTTTACGGCTAAAAAACCGGCCACTAGAAAACCGGCAACCGGCAAAGGCAAGTCGGCCGTTACAAAAGCACCAAAGGAAGACACCAAGGAGCTTTCTTTGCAATTGCTGAAGCGCGGAAAAACGCCTATAGAAATTGCTGAAGAACGGAAAATGGTGATTGGCACAATTGAAGGCCATTTGGCACATTATGTGGCCACGCAGGAAATCTCAGCCAAAGAAGTCATTGGCCGCAGAAAGCTTGACGCCATTCTGGGGGCCATTAACAAGCTCAAAACATCACAGATGAGTGCTTTAAGAGATTACCTGGGTAGAGAATATACCTTCGGCGAAATTAAAATAGGGCTGGCTGCCCACATGGCCAACCGTGAATAAGCATTCTTTAAATTGTAATTTCTCCTTTAAATACCTGCTCTGCTGGTCCGCATAAAAAAATCTGGTTAAATTGACCTGCTGTATAATTGAAGTCGATGCGGAGGTTTCCACCTAATACTTTAATTGGGGTGCTCAGCTGACCACTTTGTCCTTTAAGTTGTGCCATAGATAAGGCTACGGCAGTAACGCCGGTGCCACAGGCAAAGGTTTCTTCTTCAACACCTCTTTCAAAAGTGCGTACAAAGAGGTAATCGCCTTTATCTTCAATGAAGTTGACGTTAATGCCTTGCGCTTTATAAGTTTCGTTATTGCGGATGGCTTTACCTTGCTGATAAACGTCCATGGTTTCCAGGTCATTTACCTGTAACACATAATGCGGCGAACCTGTGTTTAAAACAAAAGCTTCTCCGTCCTTTTCAATGGTATCCACGTCAATCATCTGCAGGTCAACCTGGTTACCCGCTGCTGATATTCTGGCAAAATGAGGCCCATCGACTGCCAAAAATTCAGTTTCATCTGCAATAACGCCGAGGTATTTGGCAAAAGCAACAATACAACGGCCGCCGTTTCCACACATGCTGCCCAGGTTGCCATCGGCATTATGATAAAGCATCTCAAAATCATATTCAGGATGGAGTTGCAAGAACATTAAGCCATCTGCACCAATACCAAAACGCCTGTCGCATAGCGCTGCTATCGTTTTAACGCTTAGTTTATTGTACCTTCCATCACGGTTGTCTACCAGAATAAAATCATTACCTGCGCCCTGGTATTTGAAAAAAGAAACTTTTATGGTGGAATTTTGTGCTTGATTTAACATTTTTTAACTAAATAATGAGTTTGAGAAGAGACAAATATCGGTGATGTGGTATTAAATTTGAACATCTGAAGATAAAATAACAATAAACCAATGATATAAAAACCTTTATCAGGTTCCTTTGTCTAGTGAATACCTGATGTTGGAAGACAATTTAAAAACAAATGCAAATGAAAAGAATAGGATTAATAGTTTTGGCTGCCTTTGTAGGCGGAACAGTATCGATTGGCGCCTATAAGTTTTTAGAGCGGAACGATAATGAAATGACCCTGGCTGAAAAGCAGCAAGTGCTTTTTGCAAACAACCCGGCTAAAATATCATCAGCAGGCACCATTGACTTCGTTCAGGCATCAGCTGCGGTATCTCCTGCGGTAGTCCACATCAGAACAACTTTTAGCAGTGCCAGCAGCAAGCAAAGTTCACCTTTTGACATGATGGAAGAGCTCTTTGGTGGCGGGGGCAGAAGGTCTCGTGCACCTAGAGCAGCATCCGGATCGGGTGTAATTTTAACTTCCGACGGATATATTGTAACCAATAACCATGTGGTAGAGAATTCGGAGAAGGTTGAAGTGGTTTTATCTGACCGACGTAAAGTCATTGCCAAGGTAATTGGTACGGACCCTAATACAGATTTAGCTTTAATTAAAGTAGATGCTACAAACTTACCAGTTGTAAAAATGGGTAACTCAGACCAGGTACAAGTAGGAGAATGGGTATTAGCCGTTGGTTTCCCATTAGATTTGCAAACTACCGTTACTGCAGGTATTGTAAGTGCTAAAGCAAGATCTATTGGTATTTTAGCCAGACAACAGCAACAACCTACACAAGAAGAGTACGAAGAATACCAGAGAACAGGTAAAATGCCTAGTCGTGCCAATAACAGCATAGAATCTTACATTCAAACTGATGCTGCCATTAACCCTGGAAACTCTGGTGGAGCTTTGGTTAACGCAAATGGTGAATTAATTGGCATCAATGCGGCTATTGCTTCTCAAACAGGAACTAATGAAGGTTATGGTTTTGCCATTCCGGTGAACCTTGCTAAAAAGATCCTGGAAGATTTCAAAAAATATGGTGAAGTAAAACGTGGCTATATTGGGGTAACCTTTGTGCCACTTGATGCCGAAAATGCACAACAATTGAAAGTTAATGACATCAACGGCCTTTATGTAAATGATGTATTGCCAAATGGTGCTGCTGCCGCTGCAGGTATTAAAAAAGGTGATATCATTAAAAAAGTGGAAGGTATTACCATTTATGATTCTCCAGACTTGCAAGAGAAAATTGGTAGAATGAGTCCTGGTGATAAAGTGAGCTTAACTGTTTTAAGAGAAGGCAAACTGAAAGACATTGGTGTTACCTTAAAAGGTGATGAAAGTGTGTCTAAACCAAAAGCCACTTTAGCGGCAAAAACTACAGGTACAACCATTAATAAACTTGGAGCTAGCTTTGCACCAGCATCTGATGCCATCAAAGCTAAATATGGGGTTAAAAATGGTGTTATTGTAACCGGTATTGAAGAAGGAAAAGTGTTTGACTCTTTAGATGTTCCTAAAGGAATGTTGATTACCACCATCAATGGAAAAGCTGTAAATTCAGTAAAAGACATTGAAGATGCTTTACCAACTTCTAAAAATGGAATGACTACTATTTCGGGTGTTTCTGAAAATGGAAAATATACATTCTCCTTCTAAGTAATTAAAAATCAATATACAAATAGGTCGTTCCTCATCGGAACGGCCTATTTTTTTTTGCCTTCCACTGAATGATCCCTTAACTGCAACTATTAGTTTCCTTACCTGTTAGCTATATTTTAGAGGGCCATTACAGGGCCTTTGTATATCGTTTAGCTATACCATGGCCCTACGAAGGCCCTACCAACGCCCTATAAAGGCTATCTGAACGTTAACTTGACTATTAGCTGTTTTATATTTTAAGGAAGCAGGTGTTATCAGAATTTAAAACAAACACTATTGTCATCACTCTTTACATTTTCATGATGCAGATTTAATTATTAATATTCTTAGAATGTTTCTAAATAGCTGATTTATCCATTGATTTACCGAATTAAATCATTTATTAAATACTTTTGCAAGAACAGAATATAAAAAAAACAAACAAATGGCTAGTTTCGGAAACGCTTTTTCCTCTTCTATTGGAAAAAAATTAACAATGGGCATAACCGGCCTGTTCTTGGTTTTATTTTTATTGGTGCATTGCTTCCTCAATGCGCTTATCTTTATTAATGATGGTGGACTCACATTTAACATCGGTGCAAACTTTATGGCCAACAACTGGCTGATCAGAGCTGGTGAGATTGTATTATTTGTGGGCCTAATAGCACACATTTATCAAGGTGCCCGTTTAACATTTGAAAATCAGGCTGCCCGCCCTGTTAAATACGCCGTTTATAATGGAAGTGCAAACAGCAAATGGTATTCCCGTTCTATGGGTTTATTAGGAACACTCCTTTTAATCTTTTTAATTGTGCATTTGGCTAACTTTTGGGTAGTATCCAGGTTTACGGGTATTCCTTCGCATGATGCCAATGGTTATGAAAATCTTTATGCAGTGATGAAAGAAACTTTCAGCAATGTATGGATTGTAATTTTGTACGTCTTGGCCATGGTGTCACTATGTTACCACTTATTGCATGGTTTTGCATCTGCATTTCAAACTATGGGCTGGAACCATAAAAAATACAATGGTATCATCAGAGGTGCTGGTATTTGGTATTCCATCATCATTTCTGTGGTTTTCGCTTTAATGCCGATTGCCATTTATGCAGGTTTTATTAAATAATTATTGAACGTCTAAGCTTAAAATAACATGGCAGAATTAAATGCTAATATACCAGAAGGTGATTTAACCGATAAATGGACTAAGTTACGTTCTTCGATGCCGCTGGTAAATCCATCAAATAAAAGAAGCATTGAAATCATCGTTGTAGGTTCAGGACTAGCGGGTGCTTCGGCTGCTGCTACCCTTGCTGAAATGGGTTACAAAGTAAAATGCTTTTGCTTTCAGGATTCTCCGCGTCGTGCACACTCTATTGCTGCACAAGGTGGTATCAATGCTGCAAAAAACTATCAGAATGATGGTGACAGCACTTACCGTTTGTTTTACGACACGATTAAAGGTGGTGATTACCGCTCAAGAGAGGCTAACGTTCACCGTTTAGCTGAAGTGAGTTCAAATATTATTGACCAGGCGGTTGCTCAAGGTGTGCCTTTGGCGAGAGAATATGGTGGTTTATTAGACAACCGTTCTTTTGGAGGTACTCAAGTACAACGTACGTTTTATGCTGCCGGACAAACAGGCCAGCAATTGCTTTTAGGTGCTTACAGTGCCTTAGAGCGCCAGATTGGTATGGGTAAAGTAGAAATGTACACCCGCCATGAAATGCTTGAAGTGGTTAAAATTGACGGTAAAGCGCGTGGTATTATTGCACGTAACTTAATTACCGGCGAATTAGAACGTCATTTTGGTCATGCGGTATTAATCTGCAGCGGTGGTTACGGAAACGTTTTTTACCTTTCTACCAATGCAATGGGAAGTAATGCTACTGCAGCATGGAAAGCCCACAAACAAGGTGCTTTCTTTGGTAACCCTTGCTTTACTCAAATTCACCCTACTTGTATCCCCGTTTCT
>NZ_JAZQPU010000043.1:0-1719 GCF_045628745.1 Pedobacter sp. | reverse complement strand
TGGAAATTTCATAAAGGCCCAAGTAACCTTGCCTATCAACAAGAGTTTAACGATAAAAACTGGGAGAGTGTAACTGTGCCTCACGACTGGGCAATCTATGGTCCTTTTGATAAGGAGATAGATAAACAAATGGTGGCTATTATGCAAAATGGCGAGAAAGTTCCAACTGAAAAAACTGGCAGAACAGGTGCACTGCCTTATGTTGGCGAAGGCTGGTATAGGAATAACTTTACCCTTCCAAACTTTAAAACCGGACAAAAAGTAATCATCTTATTTGAAGGCGCCATGAGTGAACCTAAGGTCTTCCTGAACGGTAAAAAAGTTGGGGAATGGAATTATGGCTATAACTATTTTTATTTTGACATCAGCAATGATGTAAAAGCAGGAGCGAAAAATACGCTGGCCGTACAATTGTCGAATCAGCCTTTATCTTCACGTTGGTATCCGGGTGCTGGGCTATACCGTAACGTGCGCATCATTGTTAAAAACCAGGAGAGCATTGACCAGTGGGGAACTTATATCACCACACCATTGATTAATGCAGAGGTAGCGAAAGTAAATATCAAAACCAAAGTAACAGGCCAAAACCTTCGCTTAAACACTTATATCCTCAATGCAAAAGGAGATACCGTTGCCAAACAACAGACCGAGACGATTTTTGGTAATGAATTCGATCAAAATATTGCCGTTACCAAACCTCAGCTATGGAGCCCTGAAACACCATATCTGTATACAGCGGTTACTAAATTATATGCAGGTAATGTGCTGAAAGATGAAACGACTACACGTTTCGGCATCCGTGAGATCAAATACCAACCTAATATTGGCTTCAGCTTAAATGGCAAAGTGCGCAAATTTAAAGGCGTGTGTTTACACCATGATTTAGGACCTTTGGGCACTGCAATTAATATAGCAGCCTTGCGCAGACAGTTACAGATTTTGAAAGATATGGGCTGTGATGCCATCAGAAGTTCTCACAATATGCCTTCTTTAGAGCAATTGGCACTATGTGATGAAATGGGCTTTATGTTTTTAGCTGAAACTTTTGATGAATGGGCAAAGCCAAAAGTTCAAAATGGCTACCACCGTTTCTTTGAAAAGGATGCTGAAAAAGATGTGGTAAACTTGATTCATGCCACACGTAACCATCCTAGTATTGTGATGTGGAGCTCAGGTAATGAAGTCCCTGATCAATTTGGGAGTGAAGGGGTAAAACGTGCCAGATGGCTGCAGGATATCTTTCACCGTGAAGATCCTACCCGCCCCGTTACCGTTGGTATGGACCAGGTTAAAGCAACAATGGCATCTGGCTTTGGTGCTGTATTAGATGTGCCGGGTTTAAATTATAGAGTACATTTATATGAGGATGCCTTTAAAGCATTTCCTCAAGCCATGATATTAGGTTCAGAAACAGCCTCTACAGTAAGTTCAAGAGGTGTATATAAATTCCCAATCGTAAAAGGCGCAGATGTGCAGCACGCTGACCACCAGTCGTCGTCGTATGATATGGAATATTGCAGCTGGTCGAACTTGCCTGAAGATGATTTTATTTTACAGGACACCAAGCCATGGGTCATTGGTCAATTTGTATGGACAGGCTTTGACTATTTAGGCGAACCTACACCTTATGATAATGAATGGCCATCACGCAGTTCTTATTTTGGGATCAATGATTTAGCTGGCTTACCAAAAGACCGTTTTTATTTATACCGCAGTCAG
>NZ_JAZQPU010000042.1:0-34907 GCF_045628745.1 Pedobacter sp. | reverse complement strand
ATTAACCGCCAGGATCATTTCATCTGGCAGGGAAGAAACTTCGGCCGTATCGCCGGGGCTTAACAAAACCATTCTTTTGATAACATTACGGAGCTCGCGCAGGTTTCCTGGCCAGTCGTATTTAACAAGCAGGTTTTTGGCGGCTGGAGAAATGTGCTTTACTTTTCTGTCGAGCTGGGTGTTGGCCGTTTCTACAAAATGAGTGATGAAAAGTTCGATATCCTGACCACGGTCGCGCAGGGCAGGGAGTTGGATTTTGAATTCGTTTAGGCGGTGGTACAGGTCTTCGCGGAAGCTGCCCTTGCTTACACTTTGTAGCAATTCATCATTTGTAGCAGAAATAATCCTTACATCAACAGGAATGTTTTTTGTGCTGCCCAGGGGCTGGATCACTCTTTCCTGCAGGGCACGGAGCAGTTTTACCTGCACCTCATAACTAAGGTTGCCCACCTCATCTAAGAAAAGAGTGCCACCATTGGCGGCTTCAAATTGTCCTTTTTTGTCAGTAAGGGCCCCTGTAAAGGCGCCTTTTGCATGACCAAAGAGTTCACTGGCAGCAAGCTCTTTAGAGAGCGCACCGCAGTCGATAGCCACAAAAGGTTTATCTTTTCTTTTGCTCTGCAGGTGTAAGGCCCGCGCAGCATATTCTTTTCCGGTGCCACTTTCGCCCTGGATAACGACAGACATGTCTGTTGGGGCCACCAGGCTGATGTGTTCGTATAATTTATCTGCAGTAGCACTTTTACCTTTAATGGTGTCTGCATGCTGCAGGTTTTCTGTTGGTTTGGGGGTAGCGCTGCTTGACTGGAGTGCATTTTGCAGGAGCATCAGCAGCTCTTCAGGATTAACGGGCTTGGTGATATAGTCAAATGCACCCATGCGGATGGACTTCACAGCGGTGCGCACATCATTGAAGCTGGTCATGATAATGAAAGGCATAGTAGAGCCTTGTTGGCGCACATGGGTGAGTACATCAAGGCCGGTGCCGTCTGGCAGGCGATAATCTACAAGCAGTAAATCAAAATCTTCCTGTGCCAATAAGCTAAGGCTCTTTTTTACATCATGCACTGCAGTAGCCTGGTGTCCATGCTTGCGAAGGAAGCCTTCTAATAACTGAGAGAACGTTAAATCATCTTCAATAATCAGTATTTTTGCCATAGGTATTGTCGTATACCACAAAAATACAAAAGCCGGAACAATATCCGGCTTTTGTATTAATTAATTTATATTGGGATTATTGTTTTACAACTCCGTCTTTACCAACGTTTAATGAAGCGGTTTCTTCACCTTTTTTAACATCAATTTGATAGTATTCAGATTTGTCTGCTGCAGTAACTAAAAATGCTGCAGTGGGTACCCATTCTTTATAAGGATCTGACTGCAATGTTGCTTTTACAGCATCAGGCAGTTCTTCTAATTTAACAGGAGTTTTAGTAGTGCTGTCTTGTTGAACAGTAATCATTGCTGGAGTGTTAACTTCGTTTGCTTGTACTGTTGCAATTCCTGCGAAAGCTAAAAATGCTGCTGATAAAATGAACTTTTTCATAACTATTTATTTAAATTAATGATTCATGTTAATTGTAATAAGTAGTAATACATAACTGTGCCAAGGTTTGCTAATGGCTTTAAACAGCGTTAAAAGGGCTTTCATCAACTTTTATAATCTTTTTATTGGGGATAAGTTCCACAGGTTGTTGCTACGATGCCATAGTTGAAGTGGTTCTGCTGATGGCCATAGACCTTACCGTGGAAATAATAGCTGCAGTGTCATAGCCACAGATAGACCAAAGTTCTGCCTGTTCACCATGTTCTACCACTTCATCAGGAATACCAAGGCGAACCACATTCGCTTTATACTGGTGATCGGCCATAAATTCCAGCACTGCAGAACCCATCCCGCCAGGTAAACAGCCGTCTTCAACAGTGATGACATTTTTATAGCGTTTGAATACCTCGTGTAACATGGCCTCATCAATAGGCTTTACAAAACGCAGGTCGTAATGTGCAGGGTGGATACCATCACTGTTAAGCTCCTTACAGGCGGCAACAGCAAAATTACCGACATGGCCAATGGTCACCAGGGCTACATCTTCACCATCGCAGATTTTGCGTCCTTTACCTATTTCGAGCGCTTTGAAAGGTCTTCTCCAATCAGGCATGACACCCTTACCACGTGGGTAACGGATAGAAAAAGGTCCCTGGTCTGGCAGTTGAGCTGTGTACATCAGGTTGCGCAATTCTTCTTCATTCATGGGTGCGGCAACAGTCATGTTAGGAATGCAGCGCATAAAGGCAAGGTCATAAGCACCATGATGCGTAGCACCATCGGCACCGGCAATACCGCCACGGTCTAAACAAAAGACCACATTCAAGTTCTGGATAGCCACATCGTGTATCACCTGGTCGAATGCCCTTTGCATAAAGCTGGAGTAAATATTACAGAATGGTACTAAGCCCTGTGAGGCCAGGCCTGCAGAGAAAGTAACAGCATGCTGTTCTGCAATGCCCACGTCGAATGCCCGTTTAGGCATCGCTTTCATCATGATATTCATCGATGAGCCTGAAGGCATAGCCGGGGTGATCCCCACAATATTTTGATTTGCTTCAGCCAGTTCTACTAAGGTATGTCCGAAAACATCCTGGTACCTTGGCGGCTGCGGTTTTTCATTGATCGTTTGTTTGATTTCGCCGGTAATTTTATCAAACAGACCCGGAGCATGCCATTTGGTCTGGTCCTTTTCTGCAAGTGCAAATCCTTTTCCTTTAACCGTAACACAGTGTAAAAGTTTAGGACCCGGAATGGCAGAAAGATCTTTGATAATGGAGGCTAGTTTTTTAACATCATGGCCATCTACAGGACCAAAGTACCTGAAATTAAGGGCTTCAAAAAGGTTGCTTTGTTTAAGCAGTGTGCCTTTGATGCTTTTCTCGATTTTCTTAACGAAGTTATGTGCATTAGGGCCAAGCTCTGAAAGTTTAATCAGCGCATTGGAAACATCGTCCCTGAAGCGGTTATATGATTTTGAAGTAGTGATGCTGGTAAGGTATTCTTTTAAGGCACCTACATTGGGATCTATCGACATACAGTTGTCGTTTAAGATAACCAGGAGGTTGGAATTGGCGATCCCTGCATGGTTTAAGCCTTCGAAAGCTAAGCCGGCAGTCATTGCCCCATCGCCAATAACGGCAACATGCTGGCGGTTGGTTTCCCCTTTTAACTGGGAAGCGACAGCCATGCCCAAAGCCGCAGAGATGGAAGTAGAAGAGTGGCCGACGCCAAAGGTATCATACTCACTTTCCGCCATTTTTGGAAAGCCACTGATGCCATGAAGCAAGCGGTTGGTATGAAATACGGATTTTCTGCCGGTCAGGATTTTATGCCCATAAGCCTGGTGTCCAACATCCCACACCAATTTATCGTAAGGGGTGTTGAGGGTGTAATGTAAGGCAACGGTGAGTTCAACCACACCTAGGCTAGCGCCAAAATGACCGCCATTAACACTCACAACATCAATAATATACTGGCGAAGTTCTTGACAAATTTGTTCCAGGTCTTCTTCCTTATATGCCTTTAAATCAATAGGGTAATTGATATTGGGTAATAATGGACACTTTATTTCTTCCATATGGGTTTAATTCGAATCTACAAAGTAAGGGATTTTGTTTAATATTATAAGCATATTTTAACTATTGCTACAACAATCATGGATTAAGATTGTTGTAAACAATTTTTTACCTTATTTTTACCGCGCATGATGCATACAAATTACATATTTATATAAAATGAAACGTGATACCTTAATTTTTGATTTGATTGACAAAGAATTAAATCGACAGGAAAATGGCCTTGAATTGATAGCTTCAGAAAACTTTGTTAGCAAACAGGTAATGGAAGCTGCAGGCTCAGTTTTAACCAATAAATATGCTGAGGGTTTGCCGGGTAAACGCTATTATGGCGGTTGTGAAGTGGTTGATGATGTAGAAAATATTGCTATTGACCGTGCAAAAGAGCTTTTTGGCGCTGCATGGGTAAATGTGCAGCCACACTCTGGGGCACAGGCGAATGCTGCTGTGTTATTAGGTGTTTTACAAGCGGGCGACAAAATTTTAGGTTTTGACCTTGCTCATGGTGGCCACTTAACGCATGGTTCTCCGGTTAACTTTTCTGGTAAATTATACCAGCCATTATTTTATGGGGTTAAAAAAGAAACCGGCTTAATTGACTATGCCAAACTGGAAGAAATAGCTTTAGCGGAACGTCCGAAATTAATTATTTGTGGTGCTTCGGCCTATTCCAGAGAATGGGATTATGCTTTTATCCGTAAGGTAGCTGACCAGATCGGTGCCTTGGTATTAGCAGATATTTCTCACCCTGCAGGGATGATTGCCCGTGGTTTATTAGATAATCCACTTCCACATTGCCATATTGTAACCACAACAACACATAAAACTTTACGTGGTCCTCGTGGTGGTATGATCATGATGGGCAAAGATTTCGAAAATCCTTTCGGATTGAAAACGCCAAAAGGTGAAGTGAGAATGATGTCATCTGTATTGGATATGGCTGTTTTCCCAGGAACTCAAGGTGGACCATTAGAACACATCATTGCCGCTAAAGCGATCGCTTTTGGTGAAGCTTTGAGTGATGAATATTTAGCCTATATTAAACAAGTGAAAGTTAATGCCAGCGCTATGGCTGCTGCTTTTATGGCTAAAGGTTATGGAATTATCTCTGGTGGTACGGATAACCACATGATGCTGATTGACCTTCGCAATAAAAACATTACTGGTAAGGCTGCTGAAAATGCTTTAGGGAAAGCGGATATTACCGTTAATAAAAATATGGTGCCTTTTGATGATAAATCGCCTTTTGTGACTTCAGGAATCCGTGTGGGAACTGCTGCTATTACAAGCCGTGGCTTTAAAGAGGAGCAAATGACACTGATTGTTGACTTGATTGATGCAGTATTGACTAAGCCTGAAGATGAAAGTCATTTGGCAGGCGTAAAATCGCAGGTTTTAGAATTAGCGAAAAGCTTTCCTTTATATAAATAATTACGATCTATTGGCTTAGATTTTGTTATGCTAGCTTAAATTGTATGAATGTTTAGTGAAAAGGAGTTAAAAGACCAGTTTGATAATTTATGTAAATTGGCTGCTTTAATTTGTGGCGTTTCCCGTGCAGTTTTAGTGTTAATTGAGAAGGAGCAAACCCAGGTTAAAGCCTCTTTTGGTACTGCGCAAAGCAGCGCGGAGGAAGATTTTTCTTTTGCTGAACTGGCGATTAAAGGGGAAGGTATCGTTGAAATCTCCGACACTTTAAATTTAGAACAATTTAAGCAGCATGATTTTGTTAAAGCGCATGCTGCGATTCGTTTTTTTGCAGGTGCACCTTTAATGGATGAATATGGTGCCACCCTTGGTGCCATCTGTGTTTTTGGCGATGCTCCTAAATCTTTAAATGAAGAACAGCGGGAAGCCATGCTGGTTTTAGCAGCTCAGGTAGTTACACACCTGTTGCTGAAGAAAAGTGAACTTGACTTACTTGTTAAAACCCGGCGATTTGAGGAGCTGCGCTCCATGTCTGCTATATCACCCGAAATTCATTGTATTTTAGACTTTAATGGACAGGTATTGTTTATTAATGATGCTGTAGTGCCTATTTTGGGTTATACCGTACAGGAGGCCATGAAAATGACCATTTGGGATGTGATCCATGAGGAAGATCTTGCTGGCGTGACCGAATTTCTGGAATCAGGCTTGAAAAGCCATAAGAAAGATTTTCAGCTTGATTTCAAGGTGGTGAGTAAAGTGGGGCATGTGAGGCTGCTGGCCTGCAATATGGTGGTCAGGAATGACCAATGGTATACTTACGGCAGGGATATCACAAAAAGTAAAAGGGTGGAAAGTGAGCTCCTGAACCTTTCTTATGTTGCCAGTAAAGTGAATAATGCCATCGTAATTAATGACGCCAATAACCATGTGACCTGGGTAAATGCTGCTTTTGAAAATATTACTGGTTTTACACTGGATGATTTAAAAGGCCGCCGTTTAGGCGACCTGATTGCCGGTCCCAAAACCGATATTGACTTAATTGAAAAGGCCCGTGAACTGAACAGGCAGCTCCAGAGTTTTACCATTGACCTTTTAGCCTATAGAAAAGATAAAAAACCCATCTGGCTTTCTATCTACAATACCATTGTTTTCGATGATGCGGGGAAGGTGAGTGCCGAGGTGGAAATTATCATTGACATTACGGATAAGAAACTGGCAGAACAGGAGATGATGGAGGCCAAGGAACAGGCATTGCAATTGAGTGAGGCCAAAGAAATGTTCTTGTCGGTGATGAGCCATGAAATAAGAACGCCCCTGAATGCTATTTTGGGCATGACCCACCTGCTGATTGATAATGACCCTAAACCTTCGCAGCTTGATGACCTCAATATTCTGAAATTTTCTGGTGAAAACCTGCTGCAGATTGTTAACGACATTCTGGACTTTACAAAAATAGAAACAGGAAACCTGCAACTGGAAGCTATTCCTTTTAGCTTAGCCGCCCTGGTGAAAGATATTTTAACGTCGCTGCAAGTCAATGTGTCTAAAAGAAACAATAAGCTGAACCTTGTTTATGATGAGGCTATTCCGGAAAGGCTGCTTGGCGATAAAACGCGCCTTTACCAGGTGTTGATGAACTTACTGGGCAATGCTTTGAAATTTACAGAAAATGGCCTTGTGGAGCTTTCTGTGAAACTGAAGATGGAGCGTGAGCAGAATGTAGTGTTATTTTTTGAGGTTAAAGATAACGGCATCGGCATCCCTGCTGATAAAAAGAAATACATATTTGAATCCTTCACCCAGGCAAAGTCTGATATATCCAGAAAATATGGGGGTACAGGTTTAGGCCTTGCTATTACCAAAAAGCTGTTGCAGTTGTACGGCTCTGAGATTGTAGTAGAAAGTGCGGAAGGCCAGGGATCTGTATTTTCTTTCCATATTGCTTTTGATAAAATTCCTGTTAATGCCAATGCGGGCGCTTGTGCAGAACAGACCCCCGAGGTATTTAAAGCAAAGAGAATTTTGGTGGTAGACGACAATGACATCAATGTGCTGATAGCAAAGCGCATGTTGAACAAGTGGGGTTTGCTGACAGAGGTTGCCAATAATGGGCGTGAGGCGATTGATAAAGTGAGAAACGGTGCATTCGATCTTGTTTTTATGGATGTAAGAATGCCGGATATGGATGGCTTTGAAGCCACACGAATCATTAGAAGTCTGGAGGGTGATTATTTCAAAACCTTACCTATTATTGCCCTAACAGCCTCTACTATGGCAGATGAACATGAAAGTTTTGAAAACAGTGGGATGAGTGGACATTTGCTAAAACCCTTGAGTCCGCCTTTGCTGAAGCAAATTCTGGTGGATTACCTGAGTATCTAATTAAATTTCGGGAATAATTGATGGAGCGTGTTCCTGAACATGTAAATGTTTTGGCATAAAATGCCGTGCTTTATGTTTTTATAATTCTTGTAAAGATGTTTTATAAGAATAGTAAAATTACAGAAAGCTATAAAATGAAGAAAGGGCCGACATATCCGAAGATTATCGACCCTTAAATTAACGCTCTCGCCACAAAGGAACAAAAAATATTTGAATTCACCACATCTTTTGTGAAAATTATTTAAAAAAGATTTAGTGAATTCATAGGTCGCTGAAAACCAGTTATTTTGTGTAGGCTGCTGTAGCTAAACTTATTTTAGCAGGATGGTGATGCTGGAGTGTAAGGAGGCAGGCTTCTAAGGTGGCACCAGTAGTGACCACATCATCTACCATCAACAGGTGCTTGCCTGTGATGTGCTCTGGTTGTAAAACCATAAAGACATTTTCGAGGTTCTCAAACCTTTTGATTCTTTCGTTTTTAGTCTGGCTTTTGGTTTCCTTGTACTTGATCAGCACATTTTTTTTAACAGGGATGTTCAATACCCGGGCAATGCCATTGGCGATATATTCACTTTGGTTGTAGCCCCTTGTTCGTCTTCGCTTTTCATGCAGCGGTACTGGTATGATAAAGTCGATATCTTTATAGTCCTCACTTATTTTTAAGCGTTCTCCGATCATTTCTCCTAAAAGAAAGCCTACCTGTGGCTGGTTCTTATATTTGATGCGGTGCATGAGGTGTTGTGTTCTGCTGTCTTTGGTAAAATAGAGCAGTGCCATAGCCCGATGGATAGGCGCTCTGCCCCAAAACTGTTTAGCTAAGGGGTTGTTTGGGTAAAGATGAAAATCTGTATAGGGAAGGCTGAACTCGCACTTCAGACATATTTCGTTTTCTCCTTTATGGAGTGGTTTTTCACAAGCCTGACAGAGCCGTGGGTACAGCAGACTGGTGAAATCTTTGATTAAATTTTGTAAAGTGAGGAGCATAAACCAAGGTAAGGATATTTTTTCGTCATAGTGATGTTTTTGCTACTTTTGACTAGAAATTTAACCTTAAATTTAATGCAGCGGCCTTGGTTGTTATTCTGCGCTGAGTTTCTCGCCATCTTTTACTGCGAGCTGACCACAGGCCGCATCGATGTCTTTTCCGCGGCTTCTTCTGATATTGGTGTTGATTCCCTGGCTTTTAAGGTAGTTAGAGAAAGCATCAATTTTATCACCTTCAGCATTGATGAAGTCTGCAAATTGAATAGGATTGTATTCAATTAAATTGACTTTACAGGGAACGTGTTTGCAGAATTTAACCAGGTCTTTGGCATCTTCCAGCTCATCATTAAAGTTATTGAAAACAATATACTCGTAAGTGATGGGGTTTTTTGTTTTGGAGTAATAGTATTTAAGGGCTTCAGCAAGGGCTTTTAAAGTGTTATGCTCTGTAATAGGCATAATCTCATTGCGTTTAATGTCGTTTGCTGCATGAAGGGAAAGCGCAAGGTTAAATTTAACGCCGTCATCACCCAGTTTTTTGATCATTTTAGCAATCCCTGCTGTGGAAACGGTAATGCGTTTAGAGGCCATGTTCAAGCCATCGGGTGCTGTTATCCGTTCAATAGATTTCATGACATTGGCGTAGTTCAGTAAGGGCTCGCCCATACCCATGTAAACGATATTCGTTAAGGGTACGTTATAGTTTTTTCTGGCCTGCTGGTCAATTAAAACTACCTGATCGTAAATCTCATCGGCATTGAGGTTTCTTTTCCTGTCCATATAACCTGTAGCGCAAAACTTACAGGTTAAACTGCAGCCTACCTGTGAACTTACACAGGCCGTCATCCGCTCTTCCATGGGAATCAATACCCCTTCAACGATATTTCCATCGTATAACCTGAAGGTATTTTTGATGGTATGGTCGTTGCTGAACTGGGAGTTGTTAACCTCCACTACATTGATGGCAAAGTGCTCATCAAGCTTCTGTCTGAGGTCTTTACTAAGGTTACTCATCTCCGCAAAAGTGCGGGCAGATTTTTCCCATAGCCATTGATAAACCTGCTTCGCCCGGTAAGTAGGTTCATGAATAGAGCTGAAGTGTTGCTGTAATTGTGTTAAATCCAGCGCACGAATATCTGTTTTTTTGATCGTAGCCATTTGGCTGCAAAGTTACCTAAATTATATGAAGTATTGTCATTAGGGCTTAATAATCAGCCCATCCTGACAGCTTTTCTACTTTTTACCCGGTGTGCCCGATTTACCTTTTGTAGGTCTTACCGGTCTTCTTGATGGGCCATTGCTTTTATTCCAGTCGTTGCTTGGTGCACCTGAGCTTCTGCCACCTGCAGCCGGTTTAGGCTTTGCTGTTCTGCCCGTTCCTGCACCTGCACCAGTGCCACGTGTTTTCGCGGCTGCACCTTTTGCACCGGCACGGCCTGGTTTAGAAAAAGCACGTCTGTCTTTAGTAATCAAAGGTTCAACCTCATCTTTGGCAGCCTTTGCTTTTTTAACAATTCTGCGTGGTTCAACACTTTTTTCTGAGCTTGACTTGGCCACCATTTGGTTGATGCTTTCCATCTCTGCAGGGGTCAGTTCTCTCCACTCGCCTAAAGGTAAACCTTTAAGGCTGATGTTCATGATCCTGGTGCGCTCCAGTTTGGTCACTTCATAACCGAAATATTCACACATCCTTCTGATCTGTCTGTTCAAGCCTTGGATAAGCGTGATTTTGAAAATCAGTGGTGTTTCTTTAACGACTTTACATTTTTTAGTCATCACCCCTAATACAGGGACACCTTTGGACATGCCTTCAATAAAACCTTCTGTAATGGGTTTATTGACAGTAACTACATATTCTTTTTCGTGGTTATTACCTGCTCTTAAAATTTTGTTAACAAGGTCTCCGTTATTGGTCAGGAAAATTAAACCCTGGGAATCTTTATCTAAACGACCAATAGGGAACACGCGTTCACTATGGTTAACGTAATCTACAATATTGCTTTTTACACCAGGTTCTGTGGTGCTGGTGATTCCTGTAGGCTTGTTGAAGGCCAAGAGGATAGAGTTCTCCGCTTCTTTAGGTTCTATTGTTTGTCCGTTAACGACAACAATATCTCCAAAAATAATTTTATCGCCAATTTTGGCTTTTCTACCATTAATGAATACATTACCCTGCTCAATATGTCTGTCTGCTGCTCTTCTGGAGCATAGACCGCTTTCGCTTATGTATTTATTTAATCTTGTATTGTTATCAGACATGGGAAAAGTTTAAATTGAATTTCTTTTTGCAAAGAAAAGCAATTTAAACCCTAAACTATCAAAATATTTCACTAAGGAATTTTCAGGAAGCCCGGAATATGCATTTAATTGCCCTGGGGGCGTATAACAATTCTATAAAAAAGGTACTTTTGTGGGTATGCTTCACTATTTTTCTGCGTCTGTAGTTTATCCTGTTTCTAGTGCTCCATTACACAATGGTGTACTCGTTGTAGCAGCTGATGGTACCATCAAATCTGTTTTATCTGCGGAAGAAGCTGCAGCGCAAGGGATCACTGAAGTGAGGTATTTTGAGGGTGCCTTGATTCCCGGATTAGTCAATACCCATTGCCACCTGGAGCTGTCGCATCTTTTTAAGAGAATTCCGGAAAAGACGGGTTTACAAGGTTTTGTGCAAGAGGTGATCAAGAACCGCGGGGCAAGTGAGGAAGAGGTGGTTGCGGCGATGAAGCTTGCCGATGCCGAAATGTTCAGTAACGGCATTGTGGCTGTTGGGGATATTTCAAACCAGGGGATCTCGAAAGGGGTGAAGCTGGAGAGTAAAATGTATTACCATACTTTTGTAGAAGTGTTGGGCTTTGATCCGCAAAGGGCACAGGCGATCATGGAGCAGGGCATCATGGTGAAAGAAAGTTTTAAACCTTTGAAAGCTTCTGTTATTCCGCATGCACCTTATTCAGTATCTAAAGCCTTATTTAAGGAAATAGCGAGTTACAGCGCTGCACAGGAAAACCTGATCACCATGCATAACCAGGAAACGGTGGAAGAGAATCTGTTTTTTGAACAAAAAAAAGGTTCCTTTTTGAAACTCTATACTTTTTTAGGTTTAGATATTTCCTTTTTTGAGGCTACAGGAAAAAGTTCCTTACAAAGTGTTTTGCCTGATTTGCCGCCGGGCAAGGTTTTGTTGGTGCACAATACGTTAAGTAATGAAGCAGATGTTACATTTGCACAGGCTGCCCATGATCATTTGTACTGGTGCCTTTGTGCCAATGCCAACCTTTATATAGAGAACCGACTGCCCCAGGTGGAAATGTTGCAGCATGCTGGACTAAAAATTACCTTAGGCACAGATAGCCTGGCCAGTAACGGACAGCTGAGTATCTTAGCGGAGATGAAAACGCTGCAGCAGAACGCCACTACAACAAACAGCGGATTGAAGTTTGAAGATCTTTTGAAATGGGCATCGCTGAATGGGGCGGAATACTTAGGTATCGACCAGCAATATGGCAGTTTTGAAGTGGGCAAACAACCAGGGATTAACCTTGTTGAAGGAGTGCAAGAGGGATTGCTAACCCAGACAGCAACGATAAAAAGATTGATATAACAGGAGCTGCTGTTAAAAAATATAAAACATGATCAATAGCATTACCCGTTTATTTAATATACAATACCCTATTATTCAGGCCGGAATGGTGTGGTGCAGTGGCTGGCGTTTAGCTGCCGCTGTTTCTAATGCGGGTGGACTGGGTATTATTGGTGCCGGTTCGATGTATCCGGAGGTGTTGCGTGAACATATTCAAAAGTGCAAGGTGGCTACTGCAAATTCATTTGCGGTGAATGTACCATTGTTATATCCCCATATTTCAGAGATCATGCAGATCCTGGTGGAAGAAGAGGTGAAGATTGTTTTTACTTCTGCAGGGAATCCGGCGACATGGACTGCCTATCTTAAAAAGCAAGGCATGATCGTTGTTCATGTGATTGCCAATACCAGGTTTGCCATAAAAGCAGAAGCTTGTGGTGTTGATGCAGTAGTAGCGGAGGGCTTTGAAGCGGGTGGACATAACGGCAGGGAGGAAACGACAACGATGTGTTTGATTCCACTGATTAAAAGTGCTGTGCAGATTCCTGTGATTGCTGCTGGTGGAATTGGGAGTGGAGCAGCGATGCTTGCTGCTTTTGCTTTAGGAGCTTCGGCGGTGCAGGTAGGCTCTGCTTTTGCCCTTGCAGAAGAATCATCGGCGCATCCTAAATTTAAGGACACCATAATTCAGTCTGCCGAAGGCGATACGCAGTTGCGCATGAAAAAGTTAGTGCCGGTGCGTTTGTTGAAGAATACTTTTGCTGAAACGATAGCGGCGGCGGAAGAACAAGGTGCCGATGCCCAGCAGTTAAAATTATTGTTAGGCCGGGGGAGAGCTAAAACAGGCATGTTTGAAGGAAACCTGGAGGAGGGTGAACTTGAAATTGGCCAGGTGGCTGCGGGCTTATCGAAAGTGGCGCCAGCAGCAGAAATCCTTCAGGAAATATGGAATGGCTTTTTAACGGAGTTGGAACGCTTAAAGAAAATGAATATTAATTAACCTATCACCTTATAAAATAAATGAAACAGATGAAGCATATCGATATTACAATAACAGGAAAAGTGCAGGGTGTTGGCTTTAGGGAAGTCACCAAAATGGTGGCTGACCAGATGGGTGTGAAAGGAATGATCCGCAATGAAAGTGATGGCAGCGTGTATGTTGAGGCCGAAGGTGATGATGTGCTGCTGGAAGTTTTTTTAGAATGGTGCAATGATGGCCCTGACCGTGCCGTTGTTGAAAATGTAGCCGTGACGCCAGCCGATGTCAAAAACTATCGTAATTTTGAAATTATTAAAAAATAAGATGAGGGTATCACGTGTCGCCATTTAAGAAGTTCTTAGGTCAAACTGCCATATATGGGGTGAGTACCGTTTTATCAAGGCTGTTTAATTTTATCCTTACCCCAATTTATACCAGTGTTTATGCGCCGGGCACTTATGGCATTTTTACCAAACTTTACAGTTATGCCTCCATCATCAATGCCGTTTTGGCCTTCGGGATGGAAAGTACTTTTTTTCGCTACCTGACAAAACATGAGGACAAAAAACAGGAAGTATATAACAACTCCTTTCTCTGCATTGCGGTTATAGCGCTTTTATTCCTGCTGACAGGCTTTGTTTTTGCAGATCATATTGCGGTGTGGACCTACAGCGGGGGAAATAACAATGTTGAAGATTACCAGCAGTATGTAAGGTATTTTGTGGGGATTTTATTTGTTGATGCCATCTGTGTGATTCCTTTTGCCAAACTAAGGGCAGAAGAAAAGCCATTGAGGTACAGCACCATCAAGTTTTTAAACATCTTTACTTTTGTGGGTTTCAACCTGGTCTTTATTTACCTGATTCCCCTGGTGATCAAACATGACCTGCCTTTAGCACATTGGTTTGCCTCCTGGTATCGCCTTCAGTGGATTGGCTATGTTTTTATGTCCAATTTGATTGCCAGCCTTGTCACCTTTGTGATGTTGCTGCCTGAATTTAAGAAGCTGCAGCTGAAGTTTGATAAAGAACTTTTCGGCAAAATGTTTTCTTACAGCTGGCCTGTGCTGGTCGCCAACCTCTCTTTTATTGTAAATGAAAACCTTGATAAATTAGTGTTGAGTAAGCTGTTACCTGCTGAGGTAGCTGATATCGATGTGGGTATTTATGGTGCCGTTTGTAAAATAGCTATGTTCATGAGCATTTTTATCACCGCCTTTAGGTTGGGTGCTGAGCCTTTCTTTTTCAGCTATGCTAAAAATGCCAATGCTAAGCAGACTTATGCCGTCATTCTTCACTACTTTGTGATTGCCCTGGCTTTGTTATTTGTGGCCTTGGTGGCCAATATTGAAATATTAAAATACTTTATCAGTAGGAGTGATTATTGGGTAGGACTACCCGCAGTGCCTTATTTATTATTTGGTTACCTGTGTTTGGGTATTTATATGAACTTATCTATCTGGTACAGGCTTTCTGATCAAACACGTTATGGCTTGTACATTTCACTGATTGGCGCCGTGATTACCATTGTATTTAATTTTATTTTGATCCCTAAATTCAGTTATATGGGTTCTGCATGGGTGTCTATGCTTGCCTATTTTATCATGATGGTGATCTCCTATGTTTTAGGACAGAAGTATTATCCTATACCTTATAAGCTGCAGCGCATCGTGCTGTACCTGTTTATTTCGGTCGTTTTGGTTTCTCTTTCTTTCTGGGTATTCCATAGAAACATTTATATCGGTAACTTGTTGCTTCTTGCCTTTTTAGGTTTTATCTTTTATTTAGAAAAAGACGAGGTGAAAGCGATGTTGAAGAAAACTTCGTAAATATTTCAATGTAACCATCAATGCAGGGTGGTGCTTCATTTTATAAAAGCTTTATCAATTAAAAACAATATGAAAATTAATATTATCAACAAATCAGCACAACCTTTACCACAATATGAAACCGCTCATGCCGCAGGTATGGACATGCGTGCTTTTCTGGAAAATGAAATTGTGATTAAACCTTTGCAGCGTGTGTTGATTCCAACTGGTTTACATATAGAGTTACCTGTGGGTTATGAGGCACAAATTCGTCCGCGCAGTGGCTTGGCTTATAAACATGGAATCAGTATTGTAAATTCACCGGGAACAATTGATGCAGATTACAGGGGTGAGATTAAAGTTTTGCTGGTTAACCTTTCTGATACGGATTTTGTTGTCAACAATGGCGATCGTATTGCACAGATGGTGATTGCTAAACATGAAACCATTACCTGGGAAACTGTTGCTGAGTTGAGTGATACTGCAAGAGGTGAAGGTGGCTATGGCCATACGGGAAAATAAATAATAGACTGATGAAACGAAACTGCTTTAAACTTTTAGGAATGCTGGGTCTGCTGACCTTTACATTTTCTGCCTGTAAAACAAAAAAACTGGTTGTTATAGCACCGCCAGTGGTGGTAACGGATACGGTGATGACGAAGAAGGCTGAAAGTTTAAAGACCCTGACCGACCAAAACCTCAACTACCTCACCCTTTCGATGACGGGGAAGGCACAGCTGGAGATGAACGGGAAGGAAAATAATGTGAGCGTTAACATCAGGATGCTGAAAGATAAAAAGATCTGGATGCGGGTGACCGCCATTGCAGGTCTTGAAGTAGCCCGGGTGCTGGTTACCCCAGATAGCTTGTCGGTTTTAAACCGCATTGACGGTATTTACCTGCACAAGCCTTTCAGCTATATCCATACTTATGCCAATAAGGAAGTGAGCTTTAAACTGCTGCAGGATTTGCTTGCCGGAAATGCGCCGCAGGACTTTGTAGTGGAAAATACGGCGCTTACTTTTGAAAACGGCGTTTGGCAAATGAGGGGTTCTAAAAACAGCATGGTTTACCAGATTTTGTTTAACACTTTACTTAAGGCAGAAGAAACCTATTTACACCATGCGCGTGCCGAAGAAGCCGTGAAGGTGCTGTATGGAAATTACCAAAAACTGAATGGGCAATTGTTTCCCTCCACCATCAACCTCAATTCCGTTTCCTACAACAAAAAGGTGAACCTTGCCTTCGATTTTTCTAAAATTGAAAGTAATGTAGAATTGGATTTTCCGTTTACTGTTCCTAAAAGGTTTCAAGTAATCAACTAAATTTTTTATACTTTTGAATTAATGAAGTTATCCAAATTAATTTTCTTCCTGTTCTTGATGATCAGTGCAAGCCAGGTGTTTGCGCAAAGCAGCTCGCAGTTAAAAAGAAAAAAAGAAGCTATTCAGCGTGAAATAGAATTATTGCAAAAGAACCTCAATAAGGCGGCAAGTGCTAAAAAATTAACACTTGGTGAAATCAGGGCGTTGAACACCAAAATTAGTTTGATGCAGAGCAAAATCACGGTGATTAACTCTGAGATGAAGAACCTGGATAACCAGATCCATGAGAACAGCAACACGGTGCGTAGCTTGCAAGGGCAGCTAGGACAACTCAAAAAAGAGTATGCTGCGATGATACGATTTGCCCAGCGCAATAAAAATTCATACGACAAGATGATGTTTGTTTTTGCTGCCCAGGACTTTAACCAGGCTTATAAACGCATTAAATATTTACAGCAGTTTGGACAGTATCGTAAGAAACAAGCAAACTACATACAGGGAACGGAGAAAAACCTGAATTATAAAATTGTCATTCTTGACAAAAGTCTCAAAGAAAAAAGCAACCTGTTAAAAGAGCAGGAAGAGGAAAGAGAAAAACTGGGTAAGAACAAGTCGCAGCGTTCTGAGGTGTTGAATAAATTCAGCAAGCAGGAGAAACAATACAGCAGAGATATTTCGCAGCGGAAGAAACAACTGAAAGCTATAGAACGTCAGATTCGTGTAGAAATTCAGCGCGAGATTGCGAAGGCTAAGCGAATTGAAGAAGAAGCGGCAAGGGCTGCTGCGGCAAAAGCAAGGGCAGAGAATAAACCTGCACCAGAGGCCTTGAAAGAGAAAACAACAGCTGGTTATTTAACTGCAACACCGGAAGCGGCAAAACTTTCTGCTGCCTTTGTGGGTAACCGTGGCTCATTGCCATGGCCAGTAGCACAAGGCTCTATTACTGAGGGTTTTGGCCGTCACAAAGAGGGACAGGCAAGTTATGACAATACCGGGGTAACGATTCAGACTGCTGCAGGTGCTACGGTAAGGGCGGTGTTTAATGGTAAAGTTTCCAGGGTAATGCCAAGTTTAGGTACTTATCTGGTGCTGATTAAGCATGGTGAATATTTTACGGTCTATCAAAACTTAAGTTCTGTGAGCGTTTCTGCGGGCGATGATGTAACTACAAAACAATCAATTGGCGTGGTGGCAAATACGGGCGATATACCTGAATTACAATTCCAGATTTGGAGAGGTACTACGGCGCAGAATCCTGAGGCCTGGATTGCCAGGTAATTAATTTACAGATTATTGCTTATATTTGCAATAGACATTAAAATACAGACATAAAATGTACACAGGAACATTATTAGAATTCTTGAATATGGGT
Source organism: Pedobacter sp. (assembly GCF_045628745.1). Taxonomy (GTDB): domain Bacteria; phylum Bacteroidota; class Bacteroidia; order Sphingobacteriales; family Sphingobacteriaceae; genus Pedobacter. The sequence continues at coordinate 17,420 of NZ_JAZQPU010000042.1, read as the reverse complement.
GGGGGTGAGATAATGCTCATCCTGGCGGTTGTACTTTTGTTATTCGGAGGTAAAAAATTGCCCGAACTTGCTCGTGGCCTGGGAAAAGGAATTAGAGATTTTAAAGACGCATCTGAAGGGGTGAAAAGAGAGATTCACAGGAATATTAATTCCATGGATATCGACAATGATTATAAAACCGATCGTCCGGCTGAAACAGCATCAAATGCACCTGGTGTAAATATCGCTGATTCAAAAGAAGAAATTAAACCAAATAACAATATTTAATCTATAAGATGATGTTAGATACAACCATATTGATAGGATTAGGTGCTCCAGAAATTGCAATAATCCTTGTTATCGTTTTACTCCTTTTTGGTGGTAAAAAGATCCCTGAGTTAATGCGTGGCCTGGGTAAAGGTGTTAGAGAATTTAAAGACGGTAAAGATGGTACCGATTCTGATGTTTATGACCGTGATGGTAATAAAGTAAACAAACCTCTTTAATAATTTCACTCACATCGTAACTTCCTGTAGTTTTGAAGAAATTTAGCTCTTTAAAAGAGATAAGAACCCTTATTGATCAAAAAAAAACCAGTTTGCCTGACTTGCTGACCTATTATTATAATCAGATTTCTGAACAACAGCAACTTAATGCATTTAATGAGGTCTTTTTTGACTCCGCGAAGTTAAAAGCTGCGCAAGTGCAGGAAAAAATTAACCAGGGCGTGGCAGGGAAACTTGCCGGTATGGTGATTGGCATTAAAGATAATATTTGTTATAAAGACCATCAGGTCAGCGCTTCATCGAAGATGCTGGATGGCTTTATATCGCCCTATTCTGCTACTGTTGTACAAAGGTTACTGGATGAGGATGCTGTGATTATCGGCAGACTCAACTGTGATGAATTTGCAATGGGTGGCTCTAATGAAACTTCTTATTTTGGTCCTGTCAGGAATGCGTTCGATGAAGAGCGTGTGCCGGGTGGTTCTTCCGGAGGCTCTGCTGTTGCGGTACAGGCAGATTTGTGTCTTGCTGCATTAGGAACCGATACGGGTGGCTCTGTGCGCCAGCCTGCAGCTTTCTGTGGCTGCATTGGCCTGAAGCCTACTTATGGCAGAATTTCCCGATACGGTGTTATTGCCTATGCTTCATCATTTGACCAGGTGGGTACCATTACCTCTTCGGTGAGTGATGCCGCTTTATTGATGGAAGTTTTAGCGGGAGCAGACGAACATGACAGTACAGTATCTCAGGAAAAAGTACCTGCTTACAGCGCACTTGCTGGAGCGGATAAAAAATATAAAATTGCTGTTTTAAAGGAAACTATAGAAAGTGATGCCCTGGATGGTGATGTGAAATCGGCTATTTTGTTAGCTATTGAGCAGCTTAAAGTGCAGGGGCATACCATTGAATATGTTTCTTTTGATTTACTTGACTACCTGGTGCCTGCCTATTATGTATTAACCACAGCGGAAGCATCATCAAACCTATCGAGGTATGATGGCGTACGTTATGGTCACCGCAATACCCAGGCCACCAACCTTAACGCTTTATACAAGTTGTCCAGGGCTGAAGGTTTCGGCGATGAGGTGAAAAGGAGGATTTTACTGGGTACGTTTGTGCTGAGTGCAGGTTATTATGATGCTTACTACCAGAAAGCACAAAAAGTTAGACGCCTGATTCGCGATAAGATAGCAACGCTTTTAGAACAATACGATGTCCTGCTAACGCCAGTGGCGCCTACAGCTCCCTTTAAAATCGGAGCAAATACGGCCGACCCACTGGTGATGTATATGGCAGATATTTATACCGTATTAGCCTCCCTCTCAGGGATTCCAGCTATTGCTGTACCGCTGGGCAATAATGAAGAAGGATTACCGTTAAGCTTACAGTTTATGACGGGAAATTTCAAAGAAGAGTTATTATTATCATTGACAGATACCTTTTTAAATAAATTGGAATAATTTATAAATAAAAATGTAAATTAACCTTAACAAGCTTTAAGCTTAAAAAGCCTATGAAAACATGCGTACGTCTACTCACCTGTTCTATGATAGCTTTTTTAAGCTTCACGGCCAAGGCCCAACAGTTCGACCCGCTCGTTATTAACGATACCACCACGGTACCGATCCTCCCTGAATCACCAGCTTTTGTTAATTATAATCCCAAGCACCAGCAACGTCTAGAATCGTTACAACAACAGGTGCCATTGACTTATAATGAATCGGTGCAAAAATATATCGATGTTTATACCAACAGGAAAAACCAGATGGGACAAATGCTGGGTTTGTCGACTTATTATTTCCCGATTTTTGAGCAGGCGCTTAAGGAGCTTGATATCCCTGCTGAAATTAAGTACCTGCCTATTATTGAATCTTCGATGAACCCACAGGCGGTATCCAGAGTAGGGGCAACGGGATTATGGCAATTTATGTTCAGTACTGCACGGGGCTACGGATTACACATCGACAATTATGTTGACGAACGTAAAGACCCTATTCAAGCCAGCTATGCTGCTGCAGCTTATTTTAGAGATGCTTATGCTGAGCTTGGCGACTGGCTGCTGGCTATTGCCGCTTACAACTGTGGAAAGGGTAATGTGGACCGCGCCATTAAAAAAGCAGGATCGCGGGACTTCTGGGAAATCAGGCCTTTTCTTCCCCTGGAAACCAGGAACTATGTGCCCGCCTTTATCGCTATGGTGTATGTAATGAACTTTTCTAAAGACCATGATATTGATAAACAGATATCTGAGCTGGCTATTAAAACCGATACCGTGCAGGTTAATCGCTATGTTTCGCTAACAGATTTGGCTACAGCCTTAGATATGGAGGCTAACTTGCTATTTTCCCTGAACCCTTCCTATAAAAAGAAAATAGTGAATGGGACTCCGGCATCCCCCAAGCGGATCATTATGCCCAAGGTTACTTTAGGTAGCTACGCTATGGTTTATGAAGTGCTTAATGAAATGGAGCAGGAGCAGCATGAAGTGATCCTTGCTTCAAATGACGACCGCAGGTTGAATAAAAAACCAGCACCAATGCTTAGAGGGGTTGTTAAATACCATCGGGTAAGTGCCGGACAAAACCTCTCTACTATTGCAGACCGCTATCATGTGGAGGTGCAGGACCTAAAAGTTTGGAATAAATTAAAAGGATCGCAACTTGTGCCCGGGCAACGTTTAATTGTCTCTAAAAATCACGCCCCTACAGCAAATAAACCCGCTAAACAATACATCTCTTACCAAAAAGAACGCGGCACCGAAAGTGCATCAGGCAAAATCTAAGGTCTTTTTATGAGGAGGCTCATGAAAGAATCGTAACTTTGCGTTTTACGATGTAACTTAATATGAGTAAGACGAACAAAAAACAAGACGCTCTAGATTATCACTCGCAGGGGAGACCTGGAAAAATTCAGGTAGTACCAACAAAACCAACGAACTCTCAAAGAGATTTAACTTTGGCCTATTCTCCGGGGGTCGCTGAACCTTGTTTAAAGATCGCTGAGAACACTGAAGATGTTTATAAATATACTGCCAAAGGTAACCTGGTAGCTGTAATCAGCAATGGTACAGCAGTATTAGGTTTAGGTAATATTGGTCCGGAAGCAGGAAAACCTGTGATGGAAGGTAAAGGTCTTTTATTCAAAATATTTGCTGACATTGATGTTTTCGACCTTGAGTTGGATACCACTAATGTTGATGATTTCGTGAAAATTGTTAAGGCTTTAGAGCCTACTTTCGGAGGAATCAACCTTGAAGATATTAAAGCGCCGGAATGTTTTGAAATTGAGCGCCGCTTAAAAGAGGAGATGAAAATCCCTGTAATGCACGACGATCAGCATGGTACGGCCATTATCTCTGCTGCAGCATTATTAAATGCCTGCGAACTGCAAAAGAAAAAACTTGATAAAGTTAAAATCGTTGTCAATGGTGCTGGTGCCGCTGCTATTTCCTGCTCCAGGTTATATGTTTCTTTAGGAGCACAGCCTGAAAATATCGTCATGATAGATAGAAGCGGGGTCATTAGAAAAGACCGTGCAGATCTTGGTGAGCTGAAGGCAGAGTTTGCAACAAGCAGAAACATCAGTACGCTTGAAGAAGCAATGAAAGACAGTGATGTTTTTATCGGTCTTTCTTCTGCGGATTGTGTAACGGTAGAGATGGTGAAATCTATGGCTAAAAACCCTATTGTTTTTGCCATGGCAAACCCTAATCCTGAGATTGCCTATGAATTAGCCATCACTTCACGGAAAGATATCATTATGGCTACAGGCCGTTCTGATTATCCTAACCAGGTGAACAACGTTTTAGGATTCCCGTATATTTTTAGAGGTGCACTTGATGTACGTTCTACTTCGATTAATGAGGAAATGAAGATTGCTGCTGTAAAAGCTATAGCTGATCTTGCAAAAAAATCTGTTCCTGAAGCCGTAATCATGGCTTACAATGAGAAAAACATTAAATTCGGTAAAGAATATATCATCCCTAAGCCAAATGACTTCAGGTTGATGACCAATGTTTCTGTGGCTGTAGCGAAAGCTGCTATCGCTTCTGGTGTTGCCCGCAAAATCATTACCGATTGGGATGCCTATACGGAAGAATTGAAATTACGCTTAGGTAAGGATGATGCCATTATGCGCGCTATTACCAGCAAAGCGAAATCTGACCCTAAACGTGTTGTTTTTGCTGAAGCTGACAATTACAAAATCTTAAAAGCAGCACAAATTGTTAAGGATGATCATATTGCCATTCCTATTCTTTTAGGGAATAGAAAAATCATTGAAGACATCATTGCCGAAAGTTCTTTAGACCTTGAAGGGGTTTTAATCATTGATCCACTTGAAGAGCCTGAACGTATGGAAAAATACTCTCAATCTTTATACGAAAAACGACAAAGAAGAGGAGTTACTTTATTTGAGGCAACCAAATTGATGCGCGACAGAAATTACTTTGGTGCTTCCATGGTTCAGTTTGGTGAAGCAGATGCGATGATTTCTGGTTTAACTAAAAACTATGTTTCTACTATCAAACCGGCATTACAGATTATAGGTACGGAAGAAGGTGTAAATCGTGTTGCAGGAATGTACATGATGATGACTACGAAAGGTCCTGTGTTTTTTGGTGATACAACGGTTAACGTTGATCCTACAGCTGAAGAATTGGTTGATTTAACTTTATTATTAGAACGTTCGGTAAGTAAGTTCAACATTAAACCAAGAATAGCCTTGCTTTCTTATTCAAACTTTGGCTCTAACGAAGGCATTGTACCGGAGAAAGTGAGAAAAGCAGTTAAAATTCTTCATGAGCAACATCCTGATATTGTGGTGGATGGCGAAATGCAAGGAAATTTTGCAATTAACAACGCTTTGATAAAAGATAACTTTCCTTTTAGTAGATTAGCAGACGCTCCGGCGAATACATTAGTATTCCCTAACCTGGAATCTGGTAACATTGCTTACAAGCTGTTACAGGAATTAGGAGGTGCAGAGGCGGTGGGTCCTATTTTGTTAGGCTTGAAAAAACCGGTACATATTGTACAATTGGGAAGCTCGGTACGTGAGATTGTCAACATGGTGACTATTGCAGTACTTGATGTACAGACCAAAGAAAATGAAGCTGCGTCTCAAAAAGGCGGTTTATTTAAAAAGAAGCTTAAAAATTAAAAAATATGTTTGAATATATTGATGGTAAATTAACCTTTAAATGCCCCACTTATATCGTTGTTGAAGCTGGCGGCATTGGCTATCACATCAATATATCTTTAAACACCTACAGCAGCCTTGCTGATGCGGAGCGTTGCAAAGTATACACATGGTTACACATTAAGGAAGATGCGCATACCCTTTACGGCTTTGCCGATGAAGGGGAGCGCAGACTTTTCCTGCACCTGATTTCAGTTTCTGGAATTGGGCCTAATACCGGAAGAATGATGCTCTCTTCCATTACCCCTACAGAGATTCAAACGGCAATTGTCAATGCCGACCTGCCCTTAATTCAACGCATTAAAGGCATAGGAGTGAAGTCTGCCCAACGTTTAGTGCTGGAATTGCAGGATAAACTTAAAAAAGAAGGTACCGGCTCCCTCATTGCCGCTCCTTTAAATAATACTGTTAGAGAAGAAGCCCTCTCTGCTTTACTGATGCTTGGTTTTACCAGACAGCCTGCAGAAAAAGCCATTGATGCTGCCATTAAAAATAATGGTTTAGAATTAACAGTGGAAGAGATGATCAAAATAGCGCTCAAAAATCTATAATAGCTTACAGTTTGAAAGCGAGTACCATCCGGATCACCTTGCTGATCTTATTGTTATGGGGACCCCGGACTTTTGCTCAGGTAAAACAAAATCAAAGGATTGATTCCTTAAAACGCAATTTTAGCTTCATTGAAAAAGGCAAAGCCGGCACGCAACGCAGTGTGGAGTACGATGCCATTAACCATATCTACATCCTGAAGGAAAAGATGGGTGGACGCTTCATGACTAAAATCCAGTACCTTAGCCCTGATGAGTACCAACGTTTGCTCCTTACGGAGCTGAAAAAAGATAACTGGCGTTCTTTTGGCAATATAGAAAATGAAGTATTCCGGCAAACAGGTATTATCCCCAGTTTTAAAGTCGATAGCTATTCCTTTGAACGCATTTTTGGTGGCAATTCTATTGACATTAAACCCCGTGGTGAAGCAGAACTGACCTTCTTAGGCAGAATCAATAAGAATGAAAACCCACTCTATAACGAAAGTCAGCGGGTACAAAGCAATTTTGATTTTAACCAGCGGATACAAATGGACCTGATAGGAAACATTGGTACCAAGTTAAAGGTGAGCATGAACTACAATACGGAGGCACAATTTGACTTTGAAAATCAGGTGAAACTGGAATATGCCGGTGGAGAAGATGAAATCATCAAAAAGATTGAAGCAGGAAATGTCAATTTCCCTTTGAGCACTTCACTGATCAATGGTACACAGTCTTTGTTTGGTATCAAAACGCAGCTGCAGTTTGGAAAGCTGAGCATGACCTCTGTTTTTTCTCAGCAAAAATCACAAACAGAAGAGATCAGGGTTAATAATGGGGTGCAGCAAAATGAATTTAGGTTCAGTGCAGACCAGTATGAAGCCAACAAGCATTATTTTCTGGCTCAATATTTCAGGGATCACTACAATCAATATTTGTCCCGCGCACCCATATTGTCAACGGGTATCAACATTACTAAGATTGAAGTGTGGATAACCAATAAAGCAGGCACCACACAGGACTCAAGAGATGTACTGGCATTACTTGACCTTGGAGAAAACACGCCTTATAACACGGTACAAATTCAGGGAGGCGCAGGTTATTCGCAACGGCCGTCAGCCTTCTATAACCCTGCATTTCCAAGGATGTCTAACGATCTGTTGCTCAAACTTCCGCAGGAGGCCAGATTAACCAATTCAAATGCCGTTAATGCTTATTTTCAGTCTAATGCAGGTCAGGATAATTATGCCCGGCTTACCTACGCACGTAAACTTTCTGACCGCGAGTATAAATTCCACGCACAACTCGGCTATCTATCTTTAAACAATGCGTTGAATGTGGATGAGGTATTGGCTGTTGCCTATCGCTATACCAATAATGGTGTTGAATACCAGGTAGGTGAGTTTACGACAGACGTTACTTTCGATCCGGTAACGCCAAAAGTGCTTATTGCCAAGTTGTTGAAAAATGAAACCATTAACACCAGTCTGCCGAGCTGGAAATTGATGATGAAAAATATCTATTCCATAGGCGGCTACCAGCTCTCTGCTCAGAACTTTAAGCTTGATATTTTGAGGATCCAGGAAGAAACAGGGATTGAACTGCCTTATATACCAGAAGGAGAAAAGGTAGATTCAGAAAGTAAAACGACACTGAAGAATAAACCATGGCTGCAGGTGATGCGCCTGGACCGGTTAAATCAACAGCAGGAACTGAAGCCTGATGGAACTTTTGATTTTGTAGCAGAAGGAATTTCTGCAACTTCAGGTATTTCTGCTACGGCTAATTTATCGGCCTTCACCAGTGGCAGCGAGGGTTATGTAACGATTGATCCCCTTAACGGCCGACTGGTATTTCCGGTGTTAGAACCCTTTGGTGCTGACCTCGCCAGTCAGTTTTATGGTACGGAGCAGACCCTGATAGATAAATACACCTTCACGGCACTATATGATTCTACCAAGGTAGTGGCACAGCAACAGTTTTTGCGACAAAATAAATATATTTTAAAGGGAAGTTTCCAGTCTGCTGTTTCTTCAGAATTCTCTTTAAATTCAGTCAATGTTCCTGAAGGATCAGTGAAGGTTTTTGCCGGTACCATGCCATTGCAGGAGGGATTGGATTTTACCGTTGATTACGTGGGTGGAAAGGTGAAAATACTAAATACGGCATTGCTAAGCTCCGGGCAACCGATTAAAATTACGACAGAAAACAGCTCGCTTTTTGGCTTACAGCAAAGGACCCTGTTTGGTACGCGATTAGATTACCGGATGAATAACAAGTTAAATCTGGGTGCCACGTTAATGAACCTCAGTGAAAAGCCTTTAACAGCAAAGGTAAATATTGGAGAGGAGCCCATATCAAATACCATGTGGGGGATGGATTTCAATTATAGCTCACCTTCGCGGTTCTTAACTAAACTAGTAGACAAGCTTCCATTTTTATCCACTAAGGAAAGCTCCAGTCTTACTTTCTCTGGTGAATTTGCAAAGTTGATACCCGGCCACCCAAAGGCATTAAACGTAAATGGAACTGAAGGAGGTACAAGCTATCTGGATGATTTCGAAGCCTCGCGTTCAGTGATAGATTTGAAGAGTGCCAGTAGCTGGCAGCTCTCAGGTACACCACAGCTGTTTAACGAAGCACAACTGGTAGATAACCTCGCTTATGGTTTTAACCGTGCAGGTCTGGCTTTTTATAACATCGATCCTAACTTTTACTACGGTACGTCCTCTACCTTACCGGAATACCTGCGCAATAATCGCACAGAACTCTCCCGGCATGATGTTCGCCAGGTGCTGGAACAGGAAGTATTTCCTTTTAAAGAAATTGCAAGCGGAGAGCTATTGAGCCTGCCAACCTTTGATCTTGCCTATTACCCCAGCACCAGAGGTCCCTATAATTACACCACTACAGGTTTTAACCTTGATGGAACATTGAAAAACCCTAAAACCCGTTGGGCAGGGATCTTCAGGCGCATGGAAGCCAATGATTTTGAAGCGTTGAACATAGAATACCTTGAACTTTGGGTGATGGATCCTTTTGTGGCCAGACCAGGAAACGGGGGTGACCTTTATTTTAACATTGGAAACATCTCTGAAGATATTTTAAAAGATGGGCGTAAATCTTTAGAAAATGGACTTCCTGCAGATGAGGACACTACAAAATATGATGAAACTAATTGGGGCAGGGTGCCTAAACTACAGCCCGTTGTACAGGCCTTTGATAACAATGCCGCCGCAAGGAAAGTACAGGATGTGGGTTTAGATGGCTTATCGAACATTGCCGAAAAAACAAAGTTTGCCAGTCAGCTGCAGCAGATCAAAGCGCAGCTGAATGCTACCGCGGCAACAAGAATGGACAATGACCCTTCCTCTGATGATTATGTTTATTTCAGGGGCACTGCGCTGGATGAGCAGCGGGCCGGCATTTTAAAACGATATGAGCGTTACAATGGAACAGAAGGGAATTCTAAAACTGCTGAGCAGTCGATGGCAGACTTTGGTGTTGAAAATGGTGCGGCAACTTCTATGCCCGACGGTGAAGATGTAAATCGCGATAACAACATGACGCAGGCTGATGCCTATTTTCAATATAAAATTTCGATGCGTCCTGCAGATTTGGTGGTCGGCAAAAAGTATGTAACCGACAAGGTTACATCTACAGTGAAGCTGGCCAACGGACAAGCCTCATCGGTGAATTGGTACCAAATGCGCATTCCTCTAGCGGATTATGACCAGCGACTAGGCAGCATTCAGGATTTTAAATCTATCCGATTCATTCGCTTATTCCTTACTGATTTTGCTGATACTACGGTATTGCGGTTTGCAAAAATACAGCTGGTTAAAGGGGAGTGGCGTCAATATAACCCGGAGAATGAAGTGTTATCGCCGCTGGCTGTGGCCACCATTAACATCGAGGAGAATGGTAAAAGGGTGCCTATTCCTTATGTGTTGCCACCAGGCATTGAACGGGAGATTGATTATAACAATGTACGGAGCGAAACGAGGCAAAATGAACAGTCGCTCACACTAACCGTCAAACAGCTGCGTGATGGTTTTGATCGTGCAGCCTATAAAACCGCTTTCAATGATTTCAGGTCTTACAAGCGCATGGAAATGTTTATTCACATGGAAGCGGAGGGCAATACCGTCTTGAACGATGGTGATTTAGAAGCTTACGTAAGAATTGGGACAGATAACCTGGATAACTATTATGAATATGCACAATCGTTGATTGTTACTGTTCCCGGTACGACAAATCCATATGCCATCTGGCCTGATCAGAATAAAATGAGCATAGACCTTGAGCTTTTTCAGAAAGCAAAGTTAGCGCGTAATGCGGCGATGTTAGCCAATGGACAAGTATGGCCCGTTAATGTTCCTTATGTATATATGGACGGCGTGAATATCATCACTATTAAAGGGCAGCCTGATATGAGTAAGATCCGTGTTTACATGCTTGGTGTAAGGAATCCGCTGCGTAACCTGGCCAATCCTGGCAATGACGACGGTCAGGATAAAAATGCACAGGTATGGTTTAACGAATTGAGGCTTACACAATTTGATGAACGTGGTGGGTGGGCAGCAACGGCAAGCATGAATGTTAAGCTTGCAGATTTTGCCGATGTCTATGTTTCGGGCAGCAAATCTACCATCGGCTTTGGGGGCATAGAAAAAAGGGTGAGTGAGCGTAACCGGGAAGATCATGTATCCCTGGATGTTTCTTCCAGCATAGAATTGGGAAAGTTTTTTCCTCAACAATCAGGAATAAAGATCCCGATGTTTTTGAGTTATACTAAACAGGTGAGTACGCCGCAGTATGATCCTATGATGCCTGATATAGAACTTAAGATTACCTTAGCTGCCGCAAGTGCAGCAGAGAAAAAAGCCATTTTAAACTATGCTCAGGATTTCACCACCCGCAAAAGCATCAGTTTTACCAATGTGAGGAAGGAAAGAACAAATAACGATCGGAAGCCACAGCTTTGGGATGTGGAGAACCTGAGCGCCAGCTATGCACAGACTAAATATGACCATCGCGATTTTATCAATGAACACGCTGTCCAGGCTAATTACCGTGGTTCCCTAGCTTACAATTTTGCAGCACATCCGGTGATGATCAGTCCCTTTGAAAAAATAATTAAATCCAATACGCTGGCATTGCTGCGTGATATCAATTTCAGTTTGCTCCCTTCAGCCTTAAACTTCAGGATAGAGCTAGACCGTTATTATGCGGAGAATACCTTGCGTGACAATAGTCCGGTTAATGGCATCCCTATTCATACCACTTATCAAAAAAACTTCCTCATTACCCGGGTCTATGGCATTTCATGGAACCTTAGTCGCTCGTTAACACTTGACTTCGATGCTACCAATTATTCGATTGTAGACGAGCCGGATGGAAAAATCAACGGATTAAAGAGAGATACGGTATGGCAGAACCTGCAAAGGCTAGGGCGCACTACAGATTATAACCATAACTTGAATATTACCTATAACCTTCCTTTAAATAAAATACCGGGTTTGAGCTGGGTGAATGTAGCTTCCCGATATGGAACAAATTTCAACTGGCAGACGGAGCCGCTCTCTACGCTAAGGGATCCACAAATCAACCTGGGTAATACCATTCAGAATGCGAGAACAGTACAGCTGAACCCTACTTTAAACCTCAGTGGCTTGTATCAGCAGTTCGGCTATAGGCATGGACAAAATTTAGGTGGGCTGAAAGGCTTTCTCCTGGACTTGCTGACAGGTATAAAAACCATTAATGGTGCTTATACACAAACCAAAGGTATATTTTTACCGGGCTACCTGCCCACAACACAGTACTTTGGGATTGATGACATAACCGGTGCACCAGGTTTGGGTTTCGTGTTTGGCAGCCAGAGAGACATTAGTCAAATGGCGATTAATGGTGGATGGATTACTATTGACAGCCTGCAATCGCAATTATATATCAATACCCTTCGCGAAGATTATAGCATCACCAGTACGGTGGAACCCATCCGTGATTTAAGAATTACGCTGACTGCTAATAAGAACAGAACCCTGAACAGCGCATCTAACTTTCGCTATAGCCCGGAGGATAATTCTTTTGAGAAAATATCACCGAGCACGAATGGTGATTATAGCGTTACTTTCATGACCGCTCGTACTGCTTTTTCCGATCGCAGTGGTGCTTTAGTTTCCACGGTATACCAACAGTTTATGAACAACAGGCGGATGATTTCTCAGCGGCTAGGGGCACAGAATCCTCATTCTACTGGTTTGGTGAATGGCTTTGCCGATGGCTATCAAAAAGAAGCACAGGATGTGGTTATTGCCGCGTTTTTAGCCGCCTATACCGGTAAAGATGCCAGCTCTTCCAGCTTAAATTCCTTGCCTAAAATTCCGCTTCCCAACTGGAGAATTAACTATGGAGGTTTAAGCCGACTGGCTTTTCTGCAGGAAACCTTTAAATCTATTGATCTTCGACATAGCTACAGGTCTGTTTATAGCGTCAGTGGATTGAACACCTTGTTGAAGTATAATGAAATTGATGGTCACGTTAACAGCAGGGATGTGAATGAGAATTTCCTGCCTTATTACCAGTATTCACAGGTTACAATAGCAGAACAATTTTCGCCGTTAATAGGCATTGATACCAGGCTGAAAAACAACCTTACCGCAAACTTTGAAATTGGCAGAACCCGCTTATTAGGCTTAAGTTTAGCCAACAGCCAGCTGGCACAATTGTCGGAAAACAACATGATCATCGGGCTAGGCTACAGAACAGCAAAATTCAGGTTTCCTTTCGGTCTTTTTAAGGGATTGAAAATCGATCATAACATGGATTTTAAATTTGATGTAGCCATTAGGGATAACAAAACAGTGATTTATCGTGCCGATGTGCTGGAAGCAGAAATAGCTGCGGGTGCTAAGAATATCACTTATAGTCCCAGTGTAGATTATATCCTTAACCAGCGCTTTAATGTGAAGGTCTTTTATGATTCTAACTTCATCCAGCCCTATACTTCTCAAACATTTAATACTTCTTACAGCAATTTTGGCTTTAGTTTAAGGATGACGCTGAATTAAGTTTTCAAGACTGTATAAGGGTAGCTGTTTACTTGTGCAAATGTTGTATAGGTCTTTTGACAGGTATTATGACTTGAAATAATTCAGCCTATCTTTAGGTAAGGGTGATATCTTTCTTGCCATTAATTGCTTTATTATGCTGTTCAATTCTATTAATTTTGCGGTTTTTTTACCAGTAGTTTTTGTCTTATATTGGTTCGTTGCGCATAAAAGCATCAGAAACCAAAACATACTGCTCTTGGTTTCCAGCTATTACTTTTATGCTTGCTGGGATTGGCGTTTCCTGTTCCTGCTGGTTTTCTCTACTGCCCTGGATTATTATACGGCCATTAAAATAGCGGAAGCTCCAGGTAGTAAATGGAGGAAGTTTTGGCTTTGGCTGAGCATTTCCATTAACCTGGGCTTTTTAGGTGTGTTTAAATATTATAACTTTTTTGCCAGTTCCTTTGCAGATGCGGTAGCCAACTTTGGTTTTCATCCAGATCCATGGACCCTGAAAGTTATCCTGCCTGTAGGCATATCTTTTTACACCTTCCATGGTTTGTCGTATATCATTGATATCTATAAAAAGCGCATACAACCTGAACGTAATTTTGTAGATTATTCAGTGTTCGTCAGCTTTTTTCCACTGCTTGTTGCCGGACCAATTGAGCGTGCCACGCATCTGCTGCCACAAATACAAAGAAAAAGAGTTTTTGATTATACAAAAGCAGTAGATGGCATGCGGCAAATTTTATGGGGATTGTTCAAAAAGGTAGTGATTGCAGATCAATGTGCTTCTTATGCCAATTTGATCTTCAGCGATGCCGCTCATTTTTCGGGCAGTACATTATTGTTGGGCGCTGTGTTTTTTGCTTTCCAAATTTACTGCGACTTTTCGGGCTATTCTGATATCGCCCTGGGTACAGCAAGGCTCTTTGGTGTGGAGCTGCTGCGCAATTTTGCTTTTCCTTATTTCTCCAGAGATATAGCGGAATTCTGGCGTCGATGGCACATTTCTTTATCTACCTGGTTTAGAGACTACCTTTATATTCCACTTGGAGGGAGCAAAGGAGGCACCTGGATGAAAATCAGGAATACCTTCATCATCTTTCTGGTCAGTGGATTCTGGCATGGTGCAAACTGGACATTTTTAGCCTGGGGTTTTTTGAACGCACTTTTTATCATGCCTTCCATCTTATTCAAAACAAACAGGAACAACCTCGATACCGTGGCTGCGGGAAAATTGCTTCCTTCTTTCAATGAGTTTTTTGCCATGTCGATCACTTTCTTGCTAACAGTATTTGCCTGGATATTCTTCAGGTCTTTAACCATGGAAGGTGCCTTTCAATACATTTCAGGGATATTTTCCACTACCTTATTTACTGTTCCATCCATCTTTCCAGGTCAGTTGCTATTGCTGCTTACCCTATTTATTTTGATAGAGTGGTTGGGAAGAACCAAACAGTATGCCTTGGAGCATTTTGCCTTTCATTGGTCTCCAGCAGTCCGCTGGTCTGCGTATTACCTTTTCCTTGTTACCATCTTTTACTTTGCCGGAGCTGAGCAACAATTCATCTACTTTCAATTTTAAGTATAGCCTTTATCAACAGTTAAACATTACGAGCCATGAAAAAATTCATCAAACACCTTATTCTGTTTCTCTTGCCTGTTGTTGTGCTTGGCATGGCCGCAGAGGTACTGCTGCGACGTATTCCTAACAATTATAAATTTAAAAGGGCATATTTAGACCGGAATTCTTCACACATTCAAACCCTGATCTTAGGGAACTCTCATTTTTTTTATGGAATGGATCCCGCCTTTTTTCATTCTGATTGTTTTAACGCGGGTAATGTGTCGCAGCCGCTGGAGTATGATTATTTAATGCTGAAAAAATACGACAAAGACTGGAAAAGACTGTCGAAGATTCTCATCCCCATCGATTACTTTACGCTCTATTCTAATTTAGAAGATGGTGGGGAGAGCTGGCGGAAGAATAATTATAAAATGTATTTTGACATTAACGCAGATCATTTTACAGACCATGTAGAACTCTTTAACAATAACCTGAACATCAGCCTGACCAAGATTGCGGGCTATTACCTTTATAAAGAACCTGCGCTCACGTGCTCAGCTTTGGGATGGGGTACATCCTATCGATCGGATAAAAAGAGAGACCTGGTCAGCAGTGGGAGAAATGCTGCCAAAAGGCATACCTATAAGGATGATCACCTGATGGCCGAAAACTTAGCCGTTTTAAGGCATATCATACAATTTGCCGAAGCCAGGCATATCAAAGTCATCATGATTACGCCGCCTACCTATAAAACGTATTACGAAAATTTAAATAAAGTTCAGCTCCAAAGAACACTTGATGAATCTTCAAAAATAGCCAGATATTTTCATTTGACTTATATCAACTTGTTGAAAGATAGGTCTTTTGATGAAAATGACTTCTTTGACGCGGATCATGTTAATGAAATCGGTGCAAAGAAGCTGAGTCTTAAAGTAGACAGCTTACTCTTCTCTAGTGCCACGCTATAGCCTCAAAACGGCTAAAAATAAATAACAAGAGAACCATAAAGGCTGCTATCAGGGCAACCGTTAATGCCGAGAAGATCAAAACGAGGTTGACGAAGTTTACAGGAAACCTGGTGAATTCAATATCATCCAGCGTTGGATTTACATTTTCTTCTAACTGTTTCATCATTAAAGCTTTGTTTATTTAAAATTCGAAAATTTCTGTTAGCTTATTGTTAAGCAGGGGTTATATTATTTCTAGAAAGGGAGAGCTGATCTGCTGGGAGCGGTAGTTAAAAACAATATTTATTGTTGCTATTTAATGCTATATAATTGCAAATAGTAGTAAATTCGCAGACAATAACCTTAAAGCGCAGTTGCAAAAGGTTAAGGCATTGATAAATAACTAATTACATATATATGAATTTTCCATCAGAATTAAAATACACTAAAGACCATGAATGGATCAGAGTTGAGGGTAACGAAGCATACCTTGGCATCACTGATTTTGCTCAACGTGAGTTAGGTGATATCGTTTATATCGACATCAATACTTTGGGTGATGAAGTACAAAAAGATGATGTTTTTGGAACCGTAGAAGCTGTTAAAACTGTTTCTGATTTATTTATGCCAGTTACAGGCACCATTACTGAGGTTAATCCAGCGTTGAATGACAACCCGGAGTTGGTTAACACTGACCCATATGGTGATGGATGGATGGTTAAAGTTACTTTAGCTGATGCTGATTCTGTTAATGAATTGTTAGCTGCGGATGCTTATAAAACCTTAGTTGGCGCTTAATTAATGAATTTTATTGGAGAACTAAAATATCAGGGCTGGGCAATTGCCTGGACGATATTTATCTGTATCCTTTGTTGCATAAAAACGCCAGGCGCTGAGGGTCCTGGCTTTTTTTTTATCGGTTTTGATAAACTGGTGCACCTTGGTTTTTTTTATGTGCTCACCGTTTTGCTGTTCTTCGGTAAAATCAGGTATCAGCACAATTACAGCTTTAGAATTGGAACGATTTTTAAAATCATTATGATTACCGCCGCTATTGGTGGTGGCATAGAA
Organism: Pedobacter sp.; assembly: GCF_045628745.1. Classification (GTDB taxonomy): domain Bacteria; phylum Bacteroidota; class Bacteroidia; order Sphingobacteriales; family Sphingobacteriaceae; genus Pedobacter. The sequence goes on along the minus strand of NZ_JAZQPU010000042.1, from coordinate 557 downwards.
ATGATGCAGTATCTTTTCTTCAGTTACCGTTCTGCCGAATGGTGGGATTTTGGCTCCGATATGCTTGGCGTATTGATGGGCGTATTCAGCTACGTGCTCTTACATGTGGCTGATTATAACAAGAAATAATACTTTTCTTGTATTTAAAATGTTACTTTAAAATTAACTTCCCCTTTTAATCTATTTGCCCCTGCGGCAGTCTATAGATTAATTTTACCGATATAATAAGCTATGACTAGAATTTTTACGCCCACACTGTTATTGATAGTGTTGATGATGACTGCTGCTGTGGCCTTTGGCCAAAATAAAAACGGCTCAGCAAAAGGAACAATTGTTAATGCAAAGGATAAACTTCCTGTTGATTTCGCAACGGTAGCGGTTAAAAGCCTTAAAGATTCCAGTGTAGTGGCAAGTTCTAACACAGCAATAGACGGCGGTTTTGAATTTAAAGGATTAGCACCGGGAAATTATCGTCTATATGTGGCTTACCTTGGTTTACAAAGTGTAACCAAAGACTTTACGGTGAATGCTGACGGTAATTTAGTAGATCTGGGTGC
>NZ_JAZQPU010000041.1:0-11245 GCF_045628745.1 Pedobacter sp. | reverse complement strand
TTTTTTGTATAGAATACAACAGTTTAAAGAAAAAAAGACATGGGATTAATGGGTTATTATTTAATAGCAGGAATAATGTTTATTGTTGGGCTGATTGTTAGTAACAGACTCAAAAGTAAATTTAAGGAATACAGTGAGATTGGCCTTCGAAATGGCATGAGTGGTAAAGAGATTGCTGAAAAGATGCTTTCAGATAATGGCATTTATGATGTACGTGTGCTTTCTACGCCGGGCAAGCTGAGTGACCATTATAACCCTGCTGATAAAACGGTAAACCTGAGTCCTGATGTGTACGCTGGCAGAAGTATTTCTGCTGCTGCCGTTGCGGCACATGAATGCGGCCATGCGGTACAACATGCTACTGCTTATCACATGCTTACTTTCCGCAGCGCTATTGTGCCTTTGGTAAATATCAGCTCACAGCTTTCTCAATGGATCATCCTGGCCGGTTTGGGCTTAATGTTTGGCAGTGCCAACCCTACTATTCTGCTTTTAGGCATTATTCTTTTTGCCATTACTACCTTGTTTACGCTGGTAACGCTGCCTGTTGAATACGATGCGAGTAACCGTGCACTGAAATGGCTGGAGGGCACACAAATGACTACTCCTGCGGAGCATGATAAGGCTGCTGATGCTTTAAAATGGGCAGCAAGGACTTATGTTGTTGCCGCAATAAGTTCCGTTGCCACCCTTTTATATTATATTTTACTGTTTATGAACAGCAGGGACAGGAGTTAACACTTCCAAATTCCATATGATATAAAAACAGCCGGAAATTTAGGTTAAATTTGCAGCATGAGCAATGGTGGGACTACTAATTCAATTTTCGACAAGGTTATATCTTTTATAGATTTCACAAATGAACCTCTATTTCTGACCGGTAAAGCCGGAACAGGAAAGACAACTTTGCTTAAAAAGATCAAGGAAAGCTCTAAGAAAAAGATGGTGATTCTTGCACCTACGGGTGTTGCTGCCATGAATGCCAAAGGCACCACCATCAATTCTTTTTTTCAATTGCCTCCGGGTTCTTTTTTTCCCGGCGATATCAGTCTTGAAAATCTGCAGGCGGGCATTATTTCCATCCAGTCGATGGTGAGTGATTTAAGTTTCAGCAAAGATAAAATCAGCCTGTTCAATGAGCTGGAGCTCCTGGTGATCGACGAGGTTTCTATGGTTCGCTGCGATTTGCTTGACGTTATTGATGCCATCCTCCGATCAGTAAGGAAAAACAATGCTCCTTTTGGTGGCGTACAGCTATTGCTCATCGGCGATTTATTTCAATTGCCACCAGTGACTAAAAGAGAAGACTGGGCATTTTTACGTCGTGCTTATGCCTCACCCTATTTTTTTGACGCCTATGTCATCCGCAGAAATCCCCTGTTACAAGTTGAATTAACAAAAGTTTTCCGACAAACAGAGCCTGAATTTATAAAAATTCTAAATGACATCAGGAATAATGAAATCAGTGATAGCGGACTAGAGCTGTTGAATAAAAGGTATGATCCTTTATTTAGTGCTTCGAATGAGTTGAACCCAATCATTATTACCTCTCATAATGCGGAAGCAAATACCATTAACAAGGAAAAGCTGGATGAGCTTAAGGGCACAGAACATGTTTTTGAAGGCGAAATTAGTGGTGATTTCAGAGACCTGAATTTACAGGCCGAGCAATCTTTAAAACTGAAGGCCGGTGCTCAAATTATGTTCATTAAAAATGATACAGGTGAGAACCGCAAATTCTACAACGGTAAAATCGGGAAGGTCAAGTCCATCCAGGAGAATGAAATTTACATCTCCTTTCCGGGAGAAGAGGATTTACTGCTGGAAAAAACGTCATGGCAATCTTTCGAATATAAAACCAATGCTGAACAAGTGATTGTGCAACAGCAGATTGGGGAGTTTTCGCAATACCCCATTAAACTGGCATGGGCGGTAACGATCCATAAGAGCCAGGGTTTAACGTTCGACAATGCCATTATTGATGCTGGAAAATCTTTTGTTGCCGGACAAGTTTATGTTGCTTTAAGTAGGGTAAGAACTTTAAACGGACTGGTTTTAAAATCTAAAATCAGTACGGAGAGTTTAAGGTCTAATGCTGAAGTGATCAATTACATGAAACCTGCAAAAGAGGATGAATTAGAGCAGCTGCTGGTTGCGGCACAGGAGAAATTCATTCTCCAACTGGTATTGGCTAATTTTTCTTTTCAAAGTCTCCTTACTGGTCTGGATGCTTTGGCAACGAATCCTGAAGTGGTTAAAAGTGGCTTACCTGAATTGAAGGCGATGCTGAGTCAGCTTCAAAAAGCAATTGACACACTGGTGAATTTTTCTGATCGCTTTAAGCAACAGTTGCAGCAATTGCAACAGAAGAACGGTTTTAAAGAACAGGAAGTTTTTCAAAGCAGGATGTCGGCGGCTCTGGCCTATTTCACTAAGGAGATGACTATTTTGCTGGTTAATCCTTTGAACAAGATGATTCGCGTTAAGCCAAAGAACAAAGTACAGCAGCATATTCAACAACTGTTGCAAAAATACAGAATGGTCATAGAAAACAGAATCTCCATGATGCATTATGCTACTGAATTGTTAAAAGAACCAATTAAGCCTGAAGAATACAGTGCCTGGATCAGCAAACATCAGCAGCAGATCAACACCAGGCAAGATGCTTCTGCAAGCAATAAGCCTTTGGTTAACCTGCAGCTGTTTTAAAATAATTAAGGCTGTCCACTTCCGCCTGCAGCACCATAAACCTGTCCTGTAGAATAACTGGCATCGTTGGCGGCCAGCTGCACATAAATGGAGCCGAGTTCTGCAGGTTGACCGGGTCTGCCATAAGGGGTGTCTGCCCCAAATTTCTCCAGCTTATCAGGCTTGGCACCACCACTCACTTGCAAGGGAGTCCAGATGGGCCCCGGTGCAACACCATTTACACGGATGCCTTTTGGGCCTAATTGCTTAGCCAGTGAACGTACAAAACTTGTGGTTGCCGCCTTGGTTTGTGCATAATCATAAAGTTCTGGTGAAGGATCTGTGGCCTGCACAGAGGTAGTGCCAATAATTACAGCACCTGGTTTTAAATGTGGTAATGCCGCTTTGATTAACCAAAATGGAGCATAGATATTAGTTTTAATGGTCCAGTCGAATTGTTCTGTCGTGATGTCCAGAATGGAATCATGGGCTTGCTGACGGGCAGCATTGCTGACTAAAATATCGAGGCCACCTAAACCACGAACAGCATCATCCACCAGGCGAGTACAAAATGATTCTTCCCTTAAATCGCCGGGAATGGCAATGGCTTTACGACCTTCAGCTTTGATTAAGGCCACCACCTCCTGGGCATCTGGTTCTTCATGAGGAAGGTAGTTAATGGCAACATCAGCACCTTCACGCGCATAAGCAATGGCAGCCGCACGACCCATTCCAGAATCCCCACCTGTTATGAGGGCTTTTCTGCCCATTAAACGTCCGGAACCCTTATAACTTTTTTCGCCATGATCTGGTATAGGCTCCATTTTGCCTGCCAAACCGGGCCATGGCTGAAACTGCACTTTAAAAGGTGGTTTTGGATATTTAGTTACCGGATCTTCCAACTTTACCGCTGTCCAGTTACCAAAGGTATGGACGTCTGTAGCTCCAAATGCTGGAGAAACAGCTGCAGCAGCTAATCCGGCACCTATGCCACCAATTACTTTTCTTCTGCTTATTTTGTTTTGTTCTTCCATCTTGTTACTCCTTTCTTGAGATAAATTTATTTAAAATCAAATCCTATGCCCTATTGAAAAGAATAAATACGGAAAAGCTAAAGTTAAATACCTAAAATGGCTAAATAAATATCAAAAAGTCAGGGGTATCATGAAAAAGCCGCATCATTTCATCAATGATACGGCTTTATTATGCTATAAAAAACTTTTTTACAAAGTCTCTTTGGTGGTATTAATCGTTTTTTCTAATGCATTCAAGATCGCAGTTTTATAACCGGTGAAGTTAGTTTGACGAGCTTCCTCGGTATCACTTTCTTTCAATGTTTTTCTACTCGCTTTTACTTCTTCCAGTTCATTTTGAAACAATGATGTAAATGTTTCTGGTTCTTTATTTTTTAAGATCCTTACTGTATGTGAATATTTTTCCTGGCTATCAACAAGAATTGCTACATTCTTCTCATCATAATCAGCTATACTTACCACTTTTAATACCAGCTTTTCAAGCTTTCCTCTTTCTTTTGCGTAACCCATAATTGCCGCTAATATACCAGTTATCCAGAAGAATAACACTATAATAAAAGCTTTATAGCTCAAAAGCACGTTTCTACAGCTGTAAGATCAGGAAAAGATCCATTGATATTGCATTGTTGATCCATAAAAAATCCCCTGCGCTTGTGGCGTAGAGGATCATGCATCATCAAAAGATTGATGGCAATTAGGCAGTCTGCATTTTTACGATATTTCTATAGGCAAAAACGTTGAAGATATGTCTGCGGGCAAATCTACCAGGAGAATCTGCGTTAACCAATTTAACGTAAACTGCTCTAGGCACTTCAAAATACTCATAACCACTACCATCAAGGAAATGCACTTTAAGTACCTGACGCTCCCAGGTAAAATCAGCAATACCACAAGTAGATGTTGTTTGGGTATATTCCTCAATAGAAAGGTTTAGGGTTTCAGGAGCAATACTCACTAAAAAGTGGTAAGCTTCAATGATTTCCTTACTTTTATGTTCTGCTTCTAATTTAGCTTCTTCATTATCCTGGAACTTGTCAGGGTGACAGTCCTTCATTAAATTCCTGTAAATGGTCTTTAATTCTTTTAGTTCGGCATCCTTTTGAACACCTAACAATTTTCTGTAATCTACTATTTTCTTCATAAAATTTGCGCAAAGATACATAGTTTTTTATAGTAATCGTATTATGTTTCAATTAATTATACAAATCACATCAGCACCAGCTATTTAAAAGGAAACAAAACACAAAGCATTATTCTGTGTTTACAATAGAGGCATTGGCATATTTACAATCCAACGGTATGCTGAATATAAGAATGTAACCCAATAATAATTTAAAAAAATGACAGAGTTAGCGGTGAACAATCCGGAATTTGAGGTACAAATCAATATTGATGGTACAGATCAAACCATTTTAGTCAAACCTGAAGAAACCAGTGATGGCGCTGCATATTACAGGTGTCTGCTGCAAGGGAAACAATTAACCCAGATCCGGGAAGACGTAAAAGGAGAATGGGAACAATTGTGGGGCAGCTTGGTACAAGCCAAAGTAAATGCCATTGGAAAAGCAATTAAAGAGAAACAAATTTCATAATGTGCAGTCTGCAGCAATCAACCCTGTTAAATTTCAACATAGATAGTAATGGAAACGATAGAAAACAAGATTAGCCCTACTTCAGGTGAATATTCAATTGAGACACATAACCCCGAAAATGTTGGCTTTAATGAACGGTTAGCCTCCATGTTACTCGGTGGTATCCTCCTTGGCTCTTCACTTAAAAACCCTTTCAAGTCGAGGTTTATGTATGGGCTATACCTTGCCTACCGTGGTATAAGTGGTAACTGTTTATTTTATGAATACCTGGGCATAGATGGTAAAAAGCCCCAGGCTGTAAATATTAAAGGCGAATTTGAAATAGACCTTCCACCTGCTGAAGTTTATGCCTATTGGAGGAATTTGAAAAACCTGCCCGGCACCATTAGTCGTTTGTTAAATGTAGAAGTGGTAGACGAAAACCATTCTACCTGGAAGTCTAAGATTTTAGGTAATCTGTTTGCCGTGAAGTGGGATGCTGAAATTGTAAAAGACGAGCCTGGACGCCTTATTGGCTGGAAATCCAGCAACAACAAGCTGATGCACCACGTTGGCAGGGTGGAGTTTGAGCAATCTCCAAATAATGGTGCTACGCTGATGAGAGTAGTGCTCTCCTACCGACCACTCATTGGAGGTGTTGGTGTGGGGTTATCAAAATTGATCAACCCCTATTTTGAACATCTGCTGGAAAAAGAAATTAAAAGCTTTAAATACAGGATAGAACACAAAACACCAGTGAATGTATCACCCCTACGAAGCCATATTAGCGGCGCTCATTCCTACAACGATAGCCATTAGCAACACCAAGACATAAAACACGATCAATACAATCATGAGCACGCCCCAGAACTTGAAAAATGATTTCATGCTGAGCATGGCTGCGCTTAAACTTTCCTGATCGCCATATAAAACTGCTTTTTGAGTAGCCTTAGAATTTTTAAACAGCATTAAACTAGGGTAAAAGTACAGCATTGCCATCACAAGGAAATAAACGGTTAAAAAACCAGACCCCATGGCTCCTAGTGCGCTACCAGGGCTATATTTACTCAGTAAGGATATAAATGCACCTGAGCCAAAGGCAAATAAGGCTATCATCGCCGTAAACACAAAACCCAATATAGAGAGGAACTTCGTCCATTTGGAGGTCTCGTAAAGGTAGCTTCTTACATCTTCGGTGATGATGAGCGGCTTTTCGGGATTATCCATTGGTGTATCCTCTACTGTTTCTTCAATATTATCCATTTTTTTACGACTTATTTATTCCTTAAACATAGAGAATATTTATTTTCTCTGCAAGTTTATTCTATCAGGGATTTAAAATTTTTAATACCTTTGCGCCAAATTAACACAATATCTATTCATGGCATTACAATGTGGTATAGTGGGTTTACCTAATGTTGGAAAATCTACCTTGTTTAACTGTTTATCAAACGCAAAAGCTCAGGCTGCAAATTTTCCTTTTTGTACAATTGAGCCTAATATAGGGGTTATTACGGTTCCAGATGAGAGGCTGACTAAGCTTGCTGAGCTGGTTAATCCAAACAGAATCGTTCCTAATACAATAGAAATCGTAGATATTGCCGGTTTGGTAAAAGGCGCTTCTAAAGGTGAAGGTTTAGGAAACCAATTTTTAGGTAACATCAGGGCCACAAATGCGATCATCCATGTTTTACGTTGTTTTGACGACGGAAATGTAATCCATGTGGATGGTTCTGTAGACCCTATCAGGGATAAAGAAATTATCGATACTGAGTTACAGCTTAAAGATTTGGACACGGTTTCAAAACGTATCCAGAAAGTAGAGAAGCTAGCTAAAACTGATAAAGATGCCAAAAGAACATTTGAAATTTTAACGGTAGTTAAAAATCATTTGGAAGGCGGAAACTCGGTACGTTCGGCAGCTTTAAATGCAGATGATTTTGAGTTCATCATTGATTTAGGCTTATTAACGCAGAAACCAGTGATGTATGTTTGTAATGTGGATGAGAATTCTGTAATCGATGGCAATGCATATGTTGACCAGGTTAAAGAAGCTGTTAAAGATGAACAAGCAGAAGTATTGGTTATTTCTGCGAAGATAGAATCTGAAATTGCAGAGCTGGACAGTTATGAAGAGCGCCAGGAGTTTTTGGCCGATTTAGGCTTAACAGAATCTGGCGTTAACAAATTAATTGTTGCGGCTTACCGTTTGCTAGATTTATACACTTACTTCACAGCAGGTGTGCAGGAAGTGAGAGCATGGACCATCACTAAAGGTTTTACAGCTCCTCAGGCTGCCGGTGTTATTCACACTGACTTTGAAAAAGGATTTATCCGCGCTGAGGTTATTAAATATAACGACTTTGTGGCTTTAGGATCTGAGAATGCTTGTAAAGAGGCAGGAAAACTGAGTGTAGAAGGAAAAACTTATGTAGTGGAAGATGGCGATATTATGCATTTCCGCTTTAATGTTTAAGTTAAAAAAAAACTATATTAATGATGCAGCTTCAAAAGAGCTGCATTTTTTTTGGGTTATGATTTTTGAATTGGTTGGTTGGTTCATTTTATAAAGTTGCAACTTGTTTTTTGACACATTGATTGTTTATTGGTCAAATTATTGGGCACATCTGTTCCACTGAATTTTCATCCAAATGATTGTTCCTTGATCCACCTTATTTTAACAATGTATTTGACTAATTTGAACAAAAAGGAATAATCGATGCTAAAGAATTGTGTAAAATTAGAGAAGTACGCCCTCTAAAAACATAACTGCTACAGAGAAGTAAATAATCAAACCCGTTACATCCACCAGGGTGGCCACAAAAGGTGCAGATGAAGTTGCAGGGTCAGCACCCAGTTTTTTCAACAGTAAGGGCAACATAGAGCCTGCGAGAGAACCCCAGAGCACTACGCCTACCAGGGCAACGCCAACAGTAGCGGCAATTAACAGCCAATGTGGACCATACATATCAGAAAAAAGCGTCCATACAAAGATCCTGGAGAAACCGATGACCCCTAAAACTATCCCTAACATCAATCCGGAGAGGATTTCCCGGCGCATTACCCTCCACCAGTCACCCACAGTAATTTCACCCAACGCCATAGCCTGGATAATTAAGGTAGAAGCCTGAGAACCACTGTTACCACCACTGGAGATAATGAGTGGTACAAACATAGCCAAAATGACTGCTTTTGCAATATCGGCCTCAAAATGAGCCATCGCTGTAGCGGTCAGCATTTCACCCAAAAATAAAATGACCAGCCAGCCCACTCGCTTTTTGACAAGGCCAAATAAAGGCATATCGAGGTAGGGCTCATCTAAAGCCGAAGTACCCCCTATTTTTTGCATGTCTTCTGTGTATTCCTGATTGGCTATCCACAAAATATCATCCACCGTTACTATACCTAATAAAATATCATGTTCATCTACCACGGGTAAAGCCACCCGATTGTTCATTCTGAAAACGTTGATCGCTTCCTCCTGAGGGTCACTTACTTTGAGGGCAATGGAGCGGTTATCAGCAAGATCACCAATTAAGGTGTCTGGGTGAGCCAATAGAATCTCCCTGATCCTGATGTCATCTAGTAAAACACCATTTTTATCAATTACATAGATCACATCAATGGTTTCAGAATCTTTACCATGACGTCTGATGTGTTCTAATACACGGGCAATGGTCCAGTCAGTTTTTACAGCTACATAATCAGGCGTCATTAAACGGCCCACACTATCTTCTTCATAACCTAAAAGAGATAATGCTTCTATGCGGTCTTTAGCAGGCAAGAGTTGAATGAGCTTGGCTACCGCATCACCTTTAAGTTCACTGAATAACGATGTTCTGTCATCTGGTGGCAAAAGGTTAATTAATTCGGCAAGCTTTGGACCCGAAAGTTTTTTGATGATTCTTTCCTGCGTAGGAAAGTCAAGAATCCTGAAAACGTTAACCGCACGATTGATAGAAAGGGTATCTAAAAATTTGACAGCGTATTGGGGAAGTTCATCTATGAGGTGCTCAACATTAGAAATGTTAAGGTTATCTAAATAAACTTTTAATTGTGCATCATTGTTCTGTTCTACCAGCTCAACTACTTCTTCAACAATCACTTCTTCCATACCAATTCACCTTTTTTACATGTTTACGCTATTTTTATCAGGATTGCAAAAGTGGTGTTTTATTTCCGGAAATCCCCCTTTTAAGCGGAGATTATTTGAGTTTCTTCACCACCTGAAAGTCAATAGGTTAAGGCAATCAAGATAATAAATTGTATATTTTGAGCTGCCACTTTAATTCCTTGCACAGCTTAGCTCTTCTCCCGCAAGTCAATGAGGTATTGAGCTCTCTGTTAATATTGTTCAGAATTGCGTAGAAAGTAAAGGTTTGCTGAGGATCCTCATTCTGTAGCAATTTATAGCAGTTTCTCCCAGTTGTGCCAGAAGATGGTAATTTGCAATAGCCCCCACTGCAGCTCCAATAAGGGGGATGAGCTGGGCTAATTTGGCAAGGTCAATATAATCGCGATATTCTTGCTGGAAGGTGCGCCAGTCAAATTCATCTGCCTGAACAGGGAGGTTGGCCATATATCGATCCCAATGTTGTAAAACGTTAAATATTTCATTTCTTCGTTGCTGACTTGAATAGGCAAGTTGAAAAATGTAAAGAATAAAAAGTCGTTCACGATAATCTTTAACATTGTAACCGTATAAGGAGGCAATATTAAAGAGTAGTTTCATTTTAATGCCAATGAGTACAGGGAATTCGGCAAAGCCCAGTAATATTCCTCCTGCACCAGTAATGGCACCCTCTACACTTGCCGTTTTCTGGTAAAAGGTAATTTGCTGTTTGATATAACTTTCCCTCAATAGAAAAGAAGCATCTTCTGCAAGCTTAGTGCTGGTGGTGTATTTGGCCCCGAATAAAACCGCTTTGACCATTTTCTCGATGGTAACTGTGAGTACATGATGCACCTTTTCTGGTATGACGTTGTTAATTCTGTTCTGGATACCTTTAGCTAAGCGATTGGTTAAAGATGGTTTCTTTTGCATCTTGAACTGCCAGGTTAACAACTCTAAATAGGCCATTTCTTCGTAAGGGGTCATGCAGGTAAATTTAATAGTAGATGTGCATTGAGCAATAAAGTTACAAGGAGCAACAACAAAGCCAAATTCAGACAGCAGAGTAAAGCCTGCCCATCTTACTCAAATGCAATTAATTAAGATCTTATAGTACCATATACTTAACAAAATATAGAGTAATAGTAAGTACAGGTAAAAGACATAAAAAAAGCTCCAATTAAGGAGCTTCTTGTTAAAAACGTATGCATTTAAGTATCTAGTTTATGCAAATAGTGTTTAAACACGGTTGTTTGTGTTCCCGAAGGGATTCGAACCCCCATCATTAGAACCGGAATCTAACATTCTATCCATTGAACTACGGGAACAGTGGTGGCAAAGATATAATATTTAATCAAAAATTCAGACTTATGGCTTTATTTTCTAAATGTGTAAAAACATATTGAAATGTTGAAAACTTCACAGTTCTGCCGTACTAAATTTGGCGCTATTTTTCCATAAATTGAGCAGTATACTCTTATTGGTTTAAAATAATTGATTATGATGAAAAATCTACTTTTTACCATTCTGCTCCTCCTTGGTATAGTCACGTGGGTGCAAGCGCAAACCAAAGTGATCACTGGAAAGGTGACTACAGAAAACACTGAACCCATATCCGGTGCAAGTGTCATGCTTAAAGGTTCAAATACGGGTACCCAGACTGATTTGAACGGTAATTTCCGACTAGCAGTCCCCGAAACTGCCACAACCTTAATTGTAAGTTATATCTCCTATCAAACTAAAGAAGTCCGCATTACCGGTAACACCGTTAATGTAACCCTGCAAGACGAAGACAGAAGTTTGTCGGAGGTTGTCGTAGTGGGTTACGGCACCAGGGCCAG
>NZ_JAZQPU010000040.1:0-4612 GCF_045628745.1 Pedobacter sp. | reverse complement strand
TTAAGCGAGCTTAACCCTTGGATCAACAAAGGCATATAAGATGTCTACTAGTATATTGACCACCACAAATATAAAAGCAATAAATAAAATTGAGCCCATGACCACCGGAAAATCTGACATTTCCAGTGCGGTAACCGTGGTACGACCGAGGCCATTATAGCCAAAAACATATTCTACAAAGAAAGAACCTGCCAGTAAAGAGGCAAACCAACCTGATATAGCTGTAATAACAGGGTTAAGGGCATTTTTCAAAGCATGTTTATAGATGATCGCCTTTCTGTCTAAACCTTTGGCCCTTGCTGTGCGGATATAATCTTGTCCGAGTACATCCAACATGGCACTGCGCGTTAATTGAACAATGATGGCCAATGGACGTAAGCCTAAAGTAACCATAGGCAGCCATAGATTTTTCCAGGTGGTTACTTCACCTTCAAAAGGGTCGTAGCTATATAAGCTGCCTGACATGTTTAAGCCTGTATAATCGCTGAGCACAAAGCCGAAGAACCAGGCAATAATAATTCCGGCGAAAAATGAAGGTGCCGAGATTCCTAAAATGGCAAAAGAATTTGCAGCTTTATCGATCCAGGTATCACGGTGAACTGCAGAAACTACCCCTAGCAAAACGCCAATAATGGTCGCAAAAATCATAGCCGTTATGGCCAGGATAAAAGTATTGGGCACAGTTTCAGAAAGAATAGTTGTTACATTACGTTTGGTCTGATAAGAGCGGCGAAGGTAAGGCATTTTTAAAGCTATAACATCCTCCCCTAAAGAAACAAGCTGTAGGTAATTATATTTCTGCTGTGCTGTGGAGTTATTTTCATGTAAGCCAATAGGCGAAAGGTCATTAATGTAATTAAAAAACTGCACCGGTTTAGATTTATCCAGGCCAAACTCTTTGCGTACCGCTTCAAGCGACTGCACATCAGAACGCTGTCCCATGGTCATCCTTGCCGGATCGCCGGGTAAAATGTTAAACAACACAAATACCACCACCACTACGCCGGCAATGACCGCTAAACCATATAAGAATTTCTTTACTGCGTATTGGAACATATTTACTTGCTGAAGTAAGTTGCTGCTAATTTTTCAAAAGAAGGAACTGTGTTGTAATGCCATTTATTAATGACAACCCCATTTTTCAATAAAACTATCCCAGGATTTGCCCTTACCATACTTTTTAAAGGTACTGCATCAGCATAAAAAATCTCTGTAGCAAGCTTTAGTTTATTGCTGAAAGCATTAGCATCCTGGGCAGAATTGGAGGTGAGTAAAACCGTTCTGATGTTAAATTGCTCAGCAGCTTTTAAGGCTATACCATTCAACTCAGCCATAGCCGATTCATTGGTATCACCCAAATTATAAGCTACAATGAGGATGTTATAATATGGGTTTTCAATCAATTCTTTAGTATAATTGGTGCCTGAAGCATCACTAATAACCAGGTCCTTTATTTTAGGCTCAACGCCCTTTTTTAGCAACTTTTTGTCTGGGTCGCCAACAATTACCCAGTTGGTATCTTTCCAGATTTCCGTTTTAAGGTAATCTTTGTCAGACATGTCCTTTTTCTCTTTCGTTTGCTCATTTTCCAGGTGATAGATGATCTGAAACTCATCTGGCACTGCCCCTTCCGGCGTTTTCATCAGCTCTGGAAGGTTGGCTCCTACTTTATAAGGGAGAAAATCCAGAAAAGGAAGCATGCTGTAGGTAACGATAGAAAAAGCAAGGGAAGCCCCGAAGGCAAGGTAAAGTGCAATCTGTTGTTTACGTTTGTGATGTATAACCGGTAAAACTTTATCACGGTGTATAAACAGGTATACAATTAAAATCAGCAGGATGATGTCCTTACCAAATGATTGCCACGGTGTAAGTGGAATGGCATCGCCAAAACAACCACATGAGGTAACCACTTTAAATGCGGCAGATACAAAAGTGAGGAAAGTAAAAAAGATAATGATGGCCAGTAAACCGGTGATCACTTTTCTACTGTATAAACCTAACAACAGCAGGATACCTAAAACAATTTCTAGTACGCATAAAAAAATGGCTATACCAGTCGCAAAACCACTTAAAAAAGGCAGGTGGAAAACTTCAAAGTATTCTTGCAGTTTATAGCCAAAGCCAAGAGGATCATTTGCTTTGATGAAGCCTGAAAATATAAACAGGATGCCAACAAAAAATCGGGAAAATTGAAGCAGACCTTTTTTCATTTTGTATTTATTATTGTTTAATTGTGATGAAGCCATAATGAATTTGTAGTTTTTGTGAAGTTCCAATTTCATTTGGTTACATTACTTTATGTGTTATTGTTTTATGAATGAAATTACAATGACTTTTGCTTTTGTTGAAAAGCTGCAAGTTCATTTAATATAATTTAAAAACACTCCTAAACTTTATAAGCGACCTTATGATGGTTTATTTGTTATTTTAAATCTAACTTAATTAAAGCAAAAACAGCATAGTTCAACATATCCTGGTAATTGGCATTTACACCTTCAGAAGCCAATGTAGCACCGGCGTTATCTTCAATTTGCTTCACCCTTAAAATCTTCATTAAAATAAGGTCCGTTAACGAAGAAATCCGCATGTCTCTCCATGCCTCCCCATAATCATGGTTTTTATCCAACATCAATTGTTTGGTTTTTTGCACCTGCTCATCAAACATCTTTTCTACTAAATCAACTTGTAATTCATAAGGATCAGCTGCTGTGAACTGGAGCTGCATCATGGCAATTACACAATAATTGACAATGGCGATATATTCTGAGGTAATGCTTTCGTCGATTTTAGCTATTTTCTTCTCTTCGAGGGTGCGGATCCGCTGGGCTTTAATAAAAAGCTGATCGGTAATAGATTGAGGACGGAGGATACGCCAGGCGGTTCCATAGTCTTTAGTTTTTTTTAAAAATAACGATTTACAAACCGTTATTACTGCATCGTATTCTTCTGTGGTTTTTGTAGCCAAAACAATATAATATTTAGTTTAAAGCTGTTTAATAGTGTATTTTTGTATTAAACAATGGATAAAGATACATTTTTAAACCGAAAGACAACACTTAACCTTGAAGGCCAATTGCTTGATTTGAGTACGCCAAGTGTAATGGGAATTGTGAACATCACCCCCGATTCCTTTTTTAGTGCTAGTTGTACGGCCAACATAGAACAAGCCCTATTAAAGACAGAAAGCCTATTACAGGAAGGTGCCCGGTTTATTGACATAGGTGGTTATTCTTCGCGCCCTGGTGCACAAGAAGTAAGCCAGGCAGAAGAAATTGACAGGGTTGTGCCTGTCATTGAGGCTATTTCAAAAACTTTTTCCCAGGCTGTGATCTCCATAGATACTTTCAGAGCTTCAGTTGCCAAAAGCAGTATCGCTGCAGGGGCACATATTGTCAACGATATCTCTGGTGGTGAACTCGATGATGAGATGTTTGCTACGGTAGCCAGCTTAAATGTACCCTACATTTTGATGCACATGAAAGGTACCCCTCAAACTATGCAGCAACAGTCGCAATATGAAAACGTAACCCTGGAAGTTGTTGATTATTTAGAGAAAAAAATAGCCCGGTTAAGGCAACTGGGTGTTAAAGACATCATTCTAGATCCCGGGTTTGGCTTTGCTAAAAACCAGGCACATAACTTCAAGCTCCTGCAGGAATTAGAAGATCTCCATATTTTCGGCCTTCCCCTATTGGTAGGCGTTTCCAGGAAAGGGATGGTCCATAAAACCCTTGGCATTACACCAGATCAGGCCCTCAATGGCACTACCGTGTTAAACACCATTGCCTTATTAAAGGGTGCCAAAATTTTAAGGGTACATGATGTGAGGGAGGCCAAAGAGTGTATTACGCTGATCCATCAAATGCAACAACCTTAATCTATTTATAATGACTAACTTGGCATTAATGAAAGGTTTTGATTTCGATTTTTTAAAAGTGACGATTACCGATGTCGCAGACATCATTTTAGTGGCGATATTAATCTATTACGTTTACAGTTTGATTAAAAATACCCTGGCAGTTAACCTGCTACTGGGCATGTTCATCATCCTGCTTCTTTATATTGTGGTAGATGCACTGCACATGACGCTCTTATCTGCCATCATCAATAAATTCATGAGCGTGGGCATCATAGCGCTGATCATCATCTTCCAGCCCGAGATCAGGCGCTTTTTACTTCTTATTGGCAAAAATACTTTCCTGCAGAAAAACAAAGCCTGGTGGGGTTATCTATTTGGCAATAAAGACATTGAAAGAGACAACCTGGTGCGCATTAAACCCATTATTGATGCTTGTAAAAGCATGAAAAAATCAAGAACAGGTGCACTGATTGTATTTGTAAAGTTTTACGACGACCAGTTATTCGCCAATAGCTGTGAGGTGATAGAGGCTAAAATATCTAAACGACTGCTGGAGAGTATATTTCAGAAAAACAGTCCGCTTCACGATGGTGCAGTAGTCATCTCAGAAAACAAAATTAAAAGTGCCAGTTGTATTTTACCTTTAACGGAGAACGACAAACTGCCCCCTCAATTTGGTTTGCGCCACAGGGCGGGTATTGGGATTTCTGAAAATACGGATGCTGTTGCCGTTATCGTTTCTGAAGAAACAGG
>NZ_JAZQPU010000039.1:0-21345 GCF_045628745.1 Pedobacter sp. | reverse complement strand
GATGTGGTGTAAACATTCAGTCGAACGATATTCTTTAATTCATAGCCTGCTTCAGCAATTACCCGTTCTAAATTTTCTATCGCCAGCAATAATTGTGTTTCCATATCACCGGAGCTTGATGTGCCATCTGCATGTACCGCCGCCTGCCCGGCACAATAAAGGGTGCCCTGAACTTGTGTAACCTCCACCGCTTGTACATAATAACGATCGTCTTGCCACTTCCAGGGATTAATGATATTTTTTTCCATTTCTACTTTGTTAAGGTTCATCATTTACATCATCATTGATGTTAAAATCAACCTTACAAAGGTGCAAATAGCCTTCAGCACATGCCTGTGACTTAGCTCACGATTATACTGTGCGCCAGGTCACACTATAGACTTAGGCGGCTCAGTGTTTCGCGGGAAACACCCAGATAGGCAGCTAGTTGTGTTTTTGGAACCCGCTGTAACAAGGATGGGTGCTGTTTAATCAGCTGTTCATAGCGTTCCTTTGCACTTGCGGTAAGCAATGACAAGATGCGACGCTGCGCTGAAAGAAAACCCAAGGTTACCTTTTCAAGAAAGAAGTGCTCAATTTTAGGCAAGCCTGTACACAGTGTTCGGTAATTAGCTAAGGAAAGGCAAAGTACCACCGTATCTTCCAGGCATTCTAACGAAAGTGTCGCTGTAGTTTGTGTATAATAGGCTTGGAAATCATTATCCCACCAGTCTTGCATGGCAAAAGCTAAGATATGCTGTTTGCCATCATCTGCTGTGTAAACCAATTTTGTAAGCCCTGAGACCACATAATAATTAAAGGGTACCATTTCACCTTGTTGCACCAGGAACTGGTGCTTTTTGTAATGCTTTGCCGAAAATAGACTGCTTACAAATTCGAATTCCTCATCGGTGAGTGGTACGATCTTTTCAATATGTGATCTCAGTTGTTGGTACATTTTTACAAACATACAAGTTTAAGACGAGCTTACATCTAGATGGTGTGCTTAACGAATTACCAACTGATTTCACCTGTTTGTGGATTGCTTTCTTCGCTGAAAAATTTTCCTGTTGGTCCATTTTGATCTACTAGTGCATATTTAATAATGCGTTTTCCAGCTTCTTCAACTTCCCCTCCGTTATGGTCAGTGAAGTCTGTTTTTGTATAACCAGGGCAGACTGCATTAATTTTGAACGCACTATTCCGCAATTCGTAAGCTAAATGAACAGTGTACATATTCATCGCCGCTTTCGACGAAGCATAGATTGCATATTTTGCATAATCGTATGCAGGCCACTGTGGATTACTTTGCAGGGAAAGAGAACCTACACTTGTACTTACATTGACAATTCTTGGCTCAACCGCTTTCTTCAATAATACCATGAAAGCTTGAGTGACACGAACCACACCATACATATTGACATCAAATACTTCGTGGTATTTCTCTGCGGAAGTTGCTAAGGCATTTTGCGGTAGTACTCCGCTGATCCCTGCGTTATTGATCAGGATATCTAAATATCCCTGCTCTTTTTCAATACTATTTTTAGCCGACAAAATTGTTTCTGGCTTTGTAACGTCTATCTCAATCGCCTTGATGTTTGGATAGCCATTTTCGCTTAATTCTTTTGCAATCGCGTTTCCTTTTTCAATATCTCTGCTTCCTAAATAGATAAACAATCCCTTTTTTGAAAGCTGCTTTGCTGTTTCCAAACCTATTCCTTTATTGGCTCCTGTAATTAATACTGATTTCATTGTTTTATAGCTTAAATTAAGGTGGCAAAATAGGTGGTAAAAATAGGTAAGCATTTACCATTTGGTAAAAACAGACTTAGCGAATGTTTTTTCTTATCCTACTTAAGGATTGTTGTGTAACGCCTAAGTACGAAGCAATGTAAGCCAAAGGAACACGATTGGCAAGTGAGGGATGATTTTCCAAAAACGCTAAATAACGAGTAGTGGCATCTTGCGAAATTACAGGGCCATTCCTCGATTTCTCATACATACACTTTTGCACCATCTTGTTTTTAAGGTTATCCCATCCAACAATAGTATCCGAAAGCGCTTCCCAATTCTGTTTTGAAAAAACGATGAGCTTGCAATCCGTGCAGGCTTGCAGGTACTCCGATGATGCTGTGTTTGCTTCAAAATTAACATAATCCACTGTTAGGCTATTTTCACTGATGAAACAACGGGTAATTTCCTCACCTTTATTGTTGTAATAACAGCCTCTTATCACTCCTTCTACAATAAAAGCTACTTGCTTCGGAATTGATCCTGCTTCAGAAAAATATTCATCTTTCTTTAGTTCTTCTTCAGTAATATTGCGCTCAATAAGGTCGATTTGTTGTTTATTGAGGTTCCCAAATTGTAAAATATATGCGATCAACTCTTTCATTGTTGCAAGTTAAACAAAGCAAATATTGAGGAAGAACATTGTTTAACTATTATTGCTTTTTGCATACCTTAGAAAAGATGGCTAGGTTATTGTATATTATAGCACTCTGACTATGTTAAACCGCTCTTTATTAAAAATGGTTTTAATTATACATTAATTAAAAAACAATATCTTTACGTCAGTCCCCTTAAAAAATGATAAATATGAAAAGAATTTTTAATACAAATTATAACCACGACAGTCTTGATTTTGGATTGTTTTTGTTGCGTGTAGTTGCTGCCTGTTTTATGATGTCTCATGGTTACGCCAAACTAACAACTGCTTTGACTGGTGCAGAAATTCAGTTTGCCGATCCTATCGGTGTTGGTGTAGCGCTTTCTTTTTACCTGGCTATTTTTGCAGAATTCTTTTGTTCCATATTATTATTGCTTGGTTTGGCAACAAGGTTAGCTTTGCTGCCTTTAATTGTAACGATGGCCGTAGTAGTATTTCTTGTTCATTTCCACGAAGGCTTCCAAAAAATGGAACTTCCGGCAATGTATTTAGTGACCTATGTGTTCTTGTTATTTTCAGGCCCGGGGAAATACAGCATCGACAGTGTAATCAGTAAAAATGCAAACCGAAGGAGGACATTCTAATCGATTTACCCCACGTATATTTTTAAGCGTTTAGCCGTTATAGTTGTTATGAAGAAAACCATATTCTTGTGTCTGTTGACCATCACCTTATTCAGTTGTGGTGTGAACAAACAGGCTCAACAGATCAAAGCACTGGAAAAGTGTACTTATTTAATCAAATCCGCAGACCAGATTACCATTGCAGGCACCGACATCAGGAAAGTGATCAGCAGTGAAAACGTTAATTTAAGCAGTCTACCAGGCATAGCCCTTGGTCTTTTTAGAAAAGACATCCCCTTAAGGGCTAAATTAAACCTACAAATTACCAACCCAACAGGTAATCCTGCTTCCATTAATGAGTTTGAATATAAAATCCTCATCAACCGTGAAGAAATTGCCACAGGTTTCGTTAACCAAAATGTGAGTGTCGGACCAGGACAATCAACAATTGTACCTGTAGATGTTAATGCTAATGTATACCCCATAATTTCTAATAGCAAATTGATGGAAGAAGTAACGAAGTTTCTTAAAGCAAGAAAAGGAGAGCCTGAACAAAAAGGATTGGTGACCATCAAAATCAAACCTAGCTTTATGGTAGGCAACAGCCTTGTTAAATACCCTGGTTTTATTACTATTGATAAAGAAGTAAGCAGTAAAATACTGTTGTAAAATATTTGTTCGGGTCCTTAGGATAGGTGAATTTTGATTAATTTCGAAAACCAACTCACCAGTATGAAACTAAGGACCCGATTTTTTTTCTTTCTCTCCCTCATATCTCCAATCTTAAAGGCACAAAATACCGCTTCGTTAAATGCTGCGGAAATTAAACAAGGACTGGAATCTTTACAGGTCAGTGGAAGTGTATTGTATGTTGCTGCACACCCTGATGATGAAAACACCAAATTACTGGCTTACCTTGCCAAGGAAAAAAAGGTTCGCGCTGGATACCTCAGCATTACCCGTGGTGACGGCGGACAAAACCTTATTGGTACTGAACAGGCTGACCTTTTAGGTTTACTGCGTACACAGGAATTACTCGCTGCACGTCGTATAGATGGTGCGGAGCAATTCTTTACCCGTGCCAACGATTTTGGCTTCTCTAATCCTCCGGAAGAAAGTTTCGAATTCTGGAATAAGCAGCAAGTACTTGGTGACATGGTGTGGGTGATTCGCAAGTTTCAGCCACAAGTGATCATTACCCGTTTCCCTGAAGATGCCAGAGCAGGGCATGGCAACCACACGGCATCTGCTATGTTAGCGCATGAAGCATTTAAGGCTGCCGCAGATCCTAAACAATTTCCTGAACAACTTAAATTTGTAAAACCATGGCAGGCGCGCCGTATTGTATGGAATACTTTCAATTTTGGAACTGTTAATACCACGGCCGATGATCAGCTAAAGCTTAATGTGGGCGGCTATAATGCCCTTCTAGGAAAAAGCTATGGTGAAATAGCAGCCTCAAGCAGGTCACAGCACAGGAGCCAAGGTTTTGGCGCTGCTGCTCAACGCACACCTTCCATAGAATATTTCAGTCATGTTGATGGGGTGCCCGCAAAAAAGGATTTATTTGAAGATATAGATTTTTCACTCTCCAGTGCGCCAGGCATGGCTACAGTAGAAAAATTAGTGGCTAAAATTAACCAGGAATATCAGGTTGCTCAACCTTACGCTTCGTTAAAGCTGCTGCTGGAATTGAGAAAAGCCGTAAATGGTAAGCCCTTTAAACATGCCCTATTAGATGAATTGATTCTTGCCTGTGCAGGTATCTGGATAGAAACTAATGTGTCCGTTCCTACCTATGCCATTACAGATGACATTCCGGTGCAGGTTCAGGCATTGGCAAGATCTCCAATAGCTATTCCTATTAAAATTGTGGTCACTCCAAAAGGTCTTCATCCTCTTTCTGGTCCGTTGAGCAGTCAAATGACAGACTTCAAGTTTACTATTCCGGCCAGTACCATCGGACTTACACAGCCTTATTGGCTCGAGAAAAAACACCCACTGGGTTATTACATTGTAGATTCTTTAGCGCTTATAGGGCTGCCAGAAAATCCCGCTCCGGTTATGGGTGAAATTAAAATGGAAATAGGGGATCAGCAGATTGTTGTTATTCGTCCACTCTTACATAAGTATACAGATCCGGAAAAGGGCGAAATTTATAGACCACTGGTGGTTGCCCCTCCGGTTACTGCCACGCTTCCAGATAAAGCTTTTGTCTTTAAAAAAGGCGAAAGCAGGACCTTTGTCGTACAGTTGAACAATTTTAAAGCTCATGTTAAAGGTGTTTTAAAGCCAGCCGTAACCGCAGGATGGAAAATCTCTCCGGCAACTATAGCTTTTAATTTCGATAAAAAAGGGGAGGACCAGGAAGTGACCTTTAGTGTTATACCTGCAGGAAATGTTACGGAGGGTACTTTGCAATTGCAGCTGGAGGTAGAAGGCAAAACTTATGCTAAAGGTTTGCAGGAAATCAATTATGAGCACATTCCTGTACAAACACTGTTTCCTCTGGCAGAGGCAAAGGTATCTGCCGCAGAAATTAACATCGCCGGAAAGCGCATTGGATATCTTAATGGTGCAGGCGATCTTGTTGCTGCAGCGCTGAAGCAAATTGGGTATCAGGTTACTTTGTTAACAGAAAATCAGGTTTTGCATGGTGATTTATCTTCTTATGATGCCATTATTACGGGGGTGAGGCTTTTTAACATCAATCCGCTAGCCGCTGTTCTACAATCCAGGTTAATGAAATATGTAGCCGATGGTGGAACATTGGTGTCGCAATACAATGTAAATAGTCCCTTGAAAATCGAGGAACTAGGGCCATATCCTTTTAAATTAACCCGTGCCCGTGTTACTGCAGAGGATGCTGAGGTTACCTTTTTAGCACCGGATCACCAGGTGTTGAACTACCCTAATAAAATAACAAAAAAGGATTTTGAAGGCTGGGTGCAGGAACGCGGATTATACTTTGCCAAAGAACTGGACCCCCGCTATACGGCTATCCTTTCTATGAATGATAAAGGTGAACCTGCAGAGCATGGCTCTTTGTTTGTTACCAAATATGGTAAGGGCAAATACGTTTATACAGGACTGGCTTTCTTTAGAGAATTGCCAGCTGGTGTACCCGGTGCATTCAGGCTATTTGCTAACTTAATCGCTAATCCTCAATAATGAGTAAAGTACAACATAAAGACCCGGAATTACCGCCTTTTGTGAAAAGCTGGAAACAGTTTTATCGCCTGTTGATCTTATGGCTACTGGTTTTAATCGTCCTGTTTTATCTTTTTACAACCTATTTTGAATGAGTAACCTGGATTGGGCAGTACTAATTATTACACTTCTGGCGATTGTACTTTACGGTATTTATAAAAGCAGGGGGACTGAAAATATTGATGGCTTTTTATTGGGAAACCAGTCTATGCCCTGGTATAGCGTATGTCTATCGGTGATGGCCACACAGGCAAGTGCCATTACTTTTCTGTCGGCGCCAGGTTTAGCATATGCCTCAGGAATGAGTTTTGTACAGTTTTACCTGGGCTTGCCCTTGGCCATGATTGTCCTCTGCATTACTTTTGTGCCTATCTTTCACCGCCTAAAAGTCTATACTGCCTACGAATACTTGGAGCAGCGCTTTGATTTGAAGACCAGGGCTTTAACAGCCTTTCTGTTTTTAATCCAAAGGGGCTTATCTACAGGCATCACCATTTATGCACCTGCCATTATCCTTTCTGTTATCCTGAATATCAACCCTACTTTGACTACCATCTTTATTGGGAGTTTGGTTATTTTTTATACTGTTTACGGAGGAACCAAGGCAGTATCTTATACACAGATGTTACAAATGGCCATTATATTTTGTGGGCTTTTTGCTGCTGGTATAGTCGTGGTACATTTGCTGCCTGCCAATGTTGGCTTCGGTAAAGCCATCAGCATTGCCGGAAAGATGGGCCGTACCAATGCCATTGATTTTACCTTTGACTGGAACAATCAATACACCGTTTGGAGCGGTTTAATTGGCGGTTTCTTTTTGCAGCTGTCTTATTTTGGTACTGATCAAAGTCAGGTGGGGCGTTACCTCACCGGCTCTTCTGTTGGACAGAGCAGAATGGGCTTATTAATGAATGGCTTGGTTAAAATACCCATGCAATTCCTTATTTTACTTATTGGGGTACTAGTCTTTGCCTTTTACCAATACAAGCAACCACCTGTTTTCTTCAATAGTTTTGAATTGAACAAGCTGGAGAAAAGTCCTTATCAAGCGGAGCTCCATACTATTAAAAGTGAATATACTACACTTTTTAAGGATAAACAACAGGAGTTGGAAAAGCTAAGTGTGGCTCTCGATGAAGATGACCAGCCGGCTATAGACGAGCAAAGGCTTGTACTTAAAAAGGCAGATGAGCAGGGAAAGGTAATTCGCAAAAAAGCAACAGACCTGATGCTGAAGAATGATGCCAAAGCAGATGTCAATGACAATAATTATATCTTTTTAAGCTTTGTTACCGCTTATTTACCCCGTGGTTTAATAGGCTTATTAATTGCTATTATCTTTTTAGCTTCTATGGGCTCCACTGCCAGTGCCCTAAATTCATTGGCTTCTACAACCGTTATTGATATTTATAAAAGACTGATTAATCCAAATGCGTCAGATGAGCAATACCTCAAGGTTTCCAGGTGGGCTACTGTTTTTTGGGGTATAGTCTGTATTTTAATGGCCTTATATGCCAGCAAAATTGGAAACCTGATAGAAGCTGTCAATATTTTGGGTTCATATATATACGGTACCATTTTAGGTGTATTTCTGGTGGCTTTTTATGTGAGGCATGTCAATGGCCGGGCGGTTTTTATGGCTGCGGTAGTTACAGAAATTACAGTCTGTATTTGTGGTTATTATAAAGTAGTTGCTTACTTGTGGCTTAATGTAATCGGCTGTTTACTAGTCGTTATCCTCTCTTTAATCTTTCAGTTTTTACTGGATAAGATGCGTAGTAAATTTATTAACTAACACAAACTATTTTGATTGAAAGTTGTTAAATATATCAAAATATTAAACATGAGAAAGATAAATCTAGCCATTTTATTGATAGCAGTTTGTGCTATCCATGCCTGTAAAAATCCTGAAAGCAGAGCCGTAGACTCAAAAGATTCTGGATCTATGGATATCAGCGGTGAAAATGCTGCGAAGAATAATGATCAGGATGGAAATGACCGTTCCAGTGAAACTGCACCTGGAGACATTACCCATAAATCAAGTGCTGATGATGACAGTGCCTTCTTTATAAAGGAAGCGGGCGTAGGGGGCATGATGGAAGTGGAGATGGGAAATATAGCTTTGAAAAATGCCAGTAATGAAAAAGTGAAAGCCTTTGCAAAACAAATGGTTGCTGACCATAGCAAAGCTAATCAGGAATTAATGGGTATAGCCAAAAAAGCAGGTATTATTATTCCTACAGCTATACCAGAGGAGAAACGAGCACACCTTGATATGCTCAAGAAAGCTACAGGTGCTGAATTTGATAAGCAATATATGGATATGATGGTCAATGATCACCAAAAGACTGTTGAGCTTTTCAAAAGCGGACAGGATGTAAATCGAGAAGAAGTAATGGAATTCGCAAAAAAAACAACTCCTGTTATAGAGGGACATTTTAAAATGGCTAAAGAAATAATGGCTACACTAAAATAGCCCTTATTAACTTACCTAAGTTAAGCTGTATGTACTGGCATTGCAAAATAAAAACAAGAGCCTTCATTCTTTTTACTTTCTACCCAAATTCTACCGCCAATTTTTCTGATGAATTCTGCAGAGATGTATAAACCCAGCCCTAAACCAGGGAAGGTATGCTGCATTTTTCCGCTTACCCTGTAGAATTGTTCAAATACCTTCAAATGGTCTTCAGGAGCAATGCCAATGCCAAAGTCCTGTATGCCCACAATGACTTCATGCTGCTCTTGTTTTAAATGAACCAATATTTCTGTGGCCTCAGGTGAATACTTGATGGCATTGGAAATGAAATTGATGATCACCTGTTCAATACGATCTTTGTCGGCATATATTTTACCCGCAGGTTGGAAGTTTTTAACAATAACCTGCCTGTCGGTAGTCAGCTGCAAATCATCCACAATTTCCTCTAAAAGGGGCTTAAGGTCAAATAACTGGTTGTTAAAGCTCAGCTTTCCGGCATTGATTTTAGTGACATCTAAAAGGTCGCTGATCAAGCTTGTCAACCTGTTCAGCTGGGCATCCATTTTACGCATCATGTCTGCTTCCATGTTGAGGTCTTTCTTTTTAAGAATCCTCTCCATCACCTGTGCATATCCTTTAAGGCTCGTTACAGGGGTCTTTAACTCATGACTGGCAATACCAAGGAAGTTGTCCTTTTGATTTTGCAGCTCTTTATGTTCGGTAATGTCTGTGCATGAACCTATATAGCCTGTAAACTCGCCATTTTGATTGAATTGCTGCTCGCCAATTACACTACACCAATGCTGTGTGCCATCAGCATGGTTAATTCTGAATTCTACTTCATATTGCACCTTGTTCTGCATAGCCAGGTGAAACTGCTCTATCACCTGTTTAATATCTTCCGGGATAACAGCGGATATCCAGCCGTATTCGAGGTTATCTTCAAAAGCTTTACCCGACCAGTCAATCCAGGTTTGATTCACATAGTTGAGTTTTCCTTGTGTGTCAGACATCCAAAGTGCGGTAGGGGAGGCAGTTGTAATATTTCTCAGCAGTTGTTCGCTATCTGCCAGGGCTTGTTTTGCTTTTAACTCTGCCCTGAGGTCACGCATTACTGCACCTACGGCTAACACTTCTCCGGTGAGAAAATCATCTATCCGGATACAGTTGTTAAATACCGGAATAATTTCCCCGGTTTTAAAATTGTGTACATTCATTTTTCCTGCCCAGCTTCCATTATGCATAACCGATGGTAACACTTCCTGTTGAAAGAACTGAAGGTCTTCTGCATTCTGCATACCTTCGGCAGGTAAGGCTAGTTCTTCTTCCTGAGTTGCTAAACCTAAAAGTGCTAAGCCAGCGGCATTGATATAAGTGAATTTACCTTCTAAATTAAATATAGACATCAGGTCTACACTGTTATCTACCAGTGTAATCAATTTTCTTTGCAATTCTTTATCGGCTTTTTGACTGGTAATATCCAGCACAGTACCCAGGATACGGGTAGGGTTATCTTTCTTGTCGTAAAGCACTTTTCCTTCCACCCGGACCCAGTGTATGGAGCCGTCCTTCCAGATCACACGGGCTTCATAATTCATAACGCCATTTTCAATGGCTTGTTCATGTGCCTTTACCCTCAGGTGTAGATCTTCCGGATGAATTACAGCGGTATAATCATTATGCTTTGCAGGGCTGTCAAAGCCAAATATATTGGCAAAGCGTAAGGAAGTAATTAACTCTCCACTGAGGATATTTAAATCATAGATCCCTAATTCTACCGCATCAGCCGCTAGCCGTGCACGTTCTTCAGCCTCTTCCAGCTGGTGTTTGGCATGTATTTGTGCTGATACTTCTGAAGCTACCGCAATAACACCACTAATAGAATTGTCATCCTCGTAGAAAGGTTCATAAACAAAGTCTACATAGACCTTTTCAATGACCCCATCGCGGATCAGCGGGACTTCTATGGCCCAACCTTCATAGTGCTCCCCAGTTGTTCTTACCTGTTCCAGTAACTCTTCAAAACCCTGCCCTTTAGCGAGTGAGAGGACCTCAAATATTGGCTTGCCGATCATTTCTTCTATTCTTTTGCCATATAATTTACATAAGACCGGATTGATAAGGTCTACTATATAGTCAGGGCCTTTGAAAATTCCGATACCTACAGGAGCCTGCATGAAGGTGGAATAGAGTTGTTTTCGTTGTGTTTTCAAAGCTTCAATGCCCGATTTTTCACGCTGTTGCAATAAAACATTTTCTGTAACATCGCGTGGAGAATGGATGATATATGCTATTGTTCCATCTTCCCCTAATACCGGGGTATTGATGGTTGTCCAATATCTTTCTGTAAATTCGGTTGTTCCACCAATGGGGATATCATACCGGTATTCATGCATGGTATGAGATTTCTTTGTAGATATTGCCTCCTCAAAAGAAAGAATTGTTTTTTCTATGTTCCTTGAATTTTGATCTGTTGGATTGGTAGGAAAGACACTAAATACAGCTTTACCAACAAGGAATTCCCTTGTTGTATGGGTAGCCTCCAGGTAAGCGCTATTTACATCAAGAATTGAGTAATCAGGACCATTGGCACTTAAAATGAGTATAGCCATAGGGCTATTTTTAAAGATTTCCTTATATCCTTGGTCGGCAATATTCATTTGTTGTTGTTATAATTTAGAACAGGGAACAGGGTTCTAAATTAGAGGTTTTATTTAATTTTCCTGTATAATTGCATTCTATTTATAATTAAATGAAACAAAAATCGGCTGCTCATGTCATTATTGCAACCTATAAAGAGTCATTTAGAGGGCTAAGCCGGGAAACATGGTTGTTGAGCATAGTCATGCTGATCAACAGAAGCAGTACCATGGCAGTACCTTTTATGAGTTTATACATGACGCAGTACCTAATGCGTCCACCATCTGATGCTGGCTTAATCATCACCTTATTTGGTGTAGGCTCTATTTTAGGTGCTACTGCAGGAGGGAAATTTACTGATGTTTTTGGCTTTCGGGCAGTACAAATTTTCAGTACCCTTACAGGTGGTGCTTTTTTTATCTTTTTCTCTACCATCACACACTTCGAAACCTTGTGTTTTTTAACCCTGGTCATCAGTTTCTTTTCTGAAGCTTTTCGTCCGGCTAATTTTGCCGCTATCGCCTCTTACGCAAGCCCTGGAACAGAAACGCGTTCCTACTCTTTAAATCGGCTGGCTACAAATTTAGGCTGGGCTTTTGGCAGCAGTGTAGGTGGTATTATAGCTTCCTTCAATTATCCCTTGTTGTTTATAGTTGATGGAACAGTCAGCATTTTATGTGGAATCGCCATCATTGTGTTTTTGCCTGTTGTACATGGCTATAGAAAGGCAATCAAGGAAAAGGTGCAGGGCGTTGTAATCCGTAAACCCTGGCAGGATATGCTGTTTGTGAAATTTGTACTTTTAACGGCCTTATTTACTACCTGTTTTTTTTTAATGTTCAGGGTGGTGCCTTTGTTCTTTAAAGAGGAGTGGCATATTGATGAAGCTGCAATAGGGTTGATTCTTGGCCTCAACGGAATCATCATTGCCGTGTTCGAAATGGTGATGATCAGTAAAATTGAGAACAAACGTTCTCCTATTTATTACATCATAGTAGGTGTTTTGCTGGTCAGCTTTGCTTATACCTTACTTTTAATTCCTAAAAGCATACCACTTGTATTAGCCGTATTGGTAACGGTGGTTATCACCTTAGGAGAGATGTTCTCCCTGCCATTCATCAATACTTTTGTCATTAACCGCAGTAATGAATTTAACCGGGGCCAATATGCAGCAGGTTACACTTTAAGCTGGTCGGCAGCACAGGTTGTTGGCCCTACAGCAGGTTTTTATCTTGCCGAAAACTTTGGCTATAATGTGCTCTGGATTACCTTAGCTGGCTTATTACTGCTGTGTGCCATAGGCTTTAACAGGTTGGATATGTCGAAAGAATAAAGGCTGTAGAAAGGAAAACGGGGATATTCCGTCCGAAATACCCCCGCTTAAATTAACGCTCTCACCTATATAGACGACCGGATATCGGGAATATTGTATGAGGGTGAAAAAATATTTTAAATAGGTCTGTCCATTGGCTGTCTTAAGAAAAAATATTCATGCTGGTGATCGAGGTAGTTTTGAAATTCAGGTGTAGCCTTCAGGTCAGTTGGAACTTTTTTAAACTCCTCCGGACTGATAAATTCCCAGGTGATATGGTTATCCTCCAGGACAGAAATGATCCGTATAGGGAAATTCATTACATGTTTTTCCAGAAAGCGTTTTTTACTTTCACTCCATGCCTGGTGATCACCTAAATTAGCGGGCCAGGTATAAAGTTTATGCGCTTCCATCTTGATGACGCCATCCTTTACAAAAGTTGATGTTTTTTGAATGAGATCCGAGATTTTAAGCTCCTCTACAGCACCTAAATATTGCCCATCCTGTTCCGAAATTACCAATGCCTGGGCCGTATAATAGGGGATATTCAGCCCTGCTGAACTTTCTTCCTGTAAAGCGTCTGTAAAGACTAACTTTCCTTTCTTAAATAACATCATTTCCTTTGTGTATAATATGTTCAATGGTTTTTCAACCACATTGAGCTTTACCTGATCAAGTTTTCTTCTTCCTCTTCAACGGCCTGCTCTTCTTTTTTAACAATGATCTTGTTCTTTTTTAAATCTATCCTAATGATGTTATATAAACTCATATAAATATTGGCAATCCATACCAAGGCAAAACCTGCTATTAAATAGCCCCTCCAGTCCGTTAAAAATAATTGATAACCGGTAAGGATCAGCATGAATGCCGTTACATAATGACTAAAGCAATACTCACAAGTCAGCATATAAAAGAATTTGCGCTTAAAGATATGCTTTTCTATTTGAGAACGCTTTACACAATATTCCCGCGGCTCCCGAAACACCTCTTCATGGGTAACGGTCCAGGTGATACAGGCAATCGGAATTGCTAAAATAAAAAGCCAGTAAATTGAATGATCATGCATATATGGACTACAATAAAGCTGTCGCAATTGTTTTAATACCTGCAATTTCCATATTTTTGTAGCCTTTATGACTATGGAACAATCGGACTTTTTGAAACTTTCGGCGCTGGCTACTGGCAATTACCAGGCTTTTTTATATGATTGTGATGGCACTCTTGCCGACAATATGCCTGCACATACAGAAACTTATGTTGCGGTAGCCCGGGAGCAGGGGGTAAGTTTTGATCCTATGCTGATTGATGAACTTGCCGGCTGGCCGATTATGGATGTGGTGGAGGAAATTAACCTTCGCTACAATGCGCAGCTCATCCCTGAAGATTTTAAAGCGCGCAAGGCTGAATTGTATGCAGAAAGCTATATCGATCATATTCAACCCATCACCTATGTAGTGGAACATTTAAAAGCTAATGCTGGAAAAGTGCGTATAGGGGTTGTTTCCGGAGGTGATCGCTCGGCTATTGAAAGAACTTTAGCCATCCTGGGTATTCGTGATTTTGTTGAAGTACTGGTGTGCGCAGGTGATACACCAAAAGGCAAACCTTTTGCCGATCCCTTTTTAAAAGCAGCTGAACTTTTAGGCGTTGATCCAGAAAAATGTCTTGTTTTTGAAGATGGTATTCCGGGTGTGGAAGCTGCCAAAGCAGCCGGCATGCACTGGATTAGAATTGACAAGTTTACTTTTGGGTAAATAATGAATAATTATTGCTAATTTTGTTAGCAATGAAAAGATCTGGAACTGCCGATTTGCCCCTCCATGGAGGCCACGTGCCTTTATGGCTTAGCGAACGCATGGCGCGTTTAGGGCTCGCCATTACCGAATCTATCATTGCTGAATATGGCACTGCAGAGGTTTTACGCCGTTTAAGCGATCCCTATTGGTTTCAAAGTTTTGGCGCTGTCATGGGTATGGACTGGCATTCTTCAGGCATTACCACCTCGGTGATGGGTGCTTTGAAACGTGCCATTAATCCCCATGCCAAAGAACTGGGCATTTACATCTGTGGTGGCAAAGGCAAGCAATCCCGACAAACACCTGCTGAATTATTAGCTTATAGCGACCGTACAGGTTTAAACGGCACCGACCTGGTGCGCTGTAGTAAACTTAGTGCGAAGGTAGATAATACCGCTATCCAGGATGGATTTCAATTATATCACCACAACTTTGTTGTCAATACCGATGGCCTATGGACCGTGGTTCAACAGGGCATGAGCCAGTTTAGTGGAACCGCAAGGCGCTACCATTGGCATTCTTCAAACATGAGTTCTTTTGTTGAAAATCCACATACCGCAATTTGTGGGGTAAACCAGGGGGAGATTCTTAACCTGACAGCCAGGGAAGCCAGGCCATCCAGAACATCCATGCTGCAAATGTCGGCCGAACATCCCACTAGGATGCTGGGTGAAATCAGTCATTTAGTGATGCCCAGGCATCATGATGTTAAAGCAAAAGATGTTGACCTGAAAAGGCTTGGGGCCATGCTTTGGCTCACCCATGAAAAGCAGCCTGCAGATTTTGAAGAACTGTTGTTATTAGAAGGCATGGGACCACGGACCTTACAATCCATGGCCCTGGTGAGTGAAATCATTTATGGCACGCCCTCGCGTTTCAAAGATCCTGCACGCTTTTCTTTTGCCCATGGTGGAAAAGATGGACATCCTTTTCCAGTACCTATCCATGTGTACGATGAAACAATCTCCGTATTACGACACGCGGTCGACAAAGCAAAGATTGGCGAAACAGATAAACAGCAAGCCATCAAAAAGCTTGGCGAGCTAGCCAGGGCAGCAGAAAAGGGTTTTACGCCCAATCAAAACTTTGAAGCCCTGTTAGAAAGGGAAAGAAGTGATTCATGGAAATATGACGGCAAAACGATCTTTGGCGATGCTAAACCGCCTGAGTCAGCACAACTAACGCTGTTTTAATACGTATAAAATTTAACCAATCTTCAGGTGTGTATTGTTACTCGTGGGGTGTCCGGTGCAGATTAATACTCTTCCGTTGGCAATTTCCTCATCCGTAAGTACCTCATTGTATTCCATTCTTACCCCACCCGAAATACAGGTAGATGTACAAGTGCTGCACATCCCCGCACCACAACTATATGGCAGGTTGATGTTTTGCTCCAGTGCCACGTCTAAAATTCTTTTAAAGTAAGGCACATCAAAGGTATAACGCTTTTCCTGGTAGTCAATAATAACGGTATAGGTATTGGTGTCTTTTACTTTTTTCTCCGTCATGTCATCCTCATCAATTTCATCTTCGGGGATAAAATAGGTCTCCCTTTTAATCTGTTCCTGTGTATAACCCAATGAACGAAGGGTAATTCTGCACAGTACCATGTAATTGATAGGGCCACAGGTATAAAATAAAGCATCCTCAGGATTGAAACGAAGCTCATCTTTCACAATTTGTTCAATGCGTACATTGTTCAACCGTGCCATGAGCAGATTTTTAGACTCACTGAAAATATAGATAATTTTAAAACGCTCCGGGTATTTTTCCTGCCACTCATTCAGTTCCTTATAAAAAAGGGTGTGTTTAGCAGATTTATTACTGTATACCAGTACTATTTTACTCTGGTTTTCAGAGGGCAATGCTGTTTTTATAATGGAGAAAATAGGGGTGATGCCAATTCCTGCAGCAAATAAAAATACAGTTCTTTGAAGTTCTTTATCAGGGCTGTAAGTGAAAACACCATTAGGTTCCATCGCCACTAAAATATCACCAACACCAACCTTATGGTGTAGGAATTTAGTGATCTCCCCATTTTCTACCAGTTTAACGGCAATGGTCAGCGGTTCGTTAAGCAAAGGGCTGCTACAAATGGAATAGGAGCGCCTGATTTCCTTACCCTTAATTTTAAAAGTGAACACTAAAAATTGTCCTGCCTGGTAACTAATTTTCTGCCCGTTTACAGGCATTAAAGAGATCACAACATTTTCGGCTGCTTGCTGTTGGTGTCCTATAATTTTAAGAGCTGTGGTCTGCGTCATTCTTATAATTTGCGTCAAAGGTCGGCATATGGTTCTTAATTTGAAAGTGTTCAAATCGATAATTCATCCGTCGTGTATACCTAAGAAGTAAACAATCTGTAAAGTTTGTGTTTATATGCAGACAATTAAAGGGGGTTTTCTAACTTTGCTTTTACAATGGACGGTATCAAACAAAATAACGTAACCAAGCCAGTTATAAAAATAGGTCAACCAGACGATTCATACAAAATAAAGCCCCTGCCTTCGCCTTCAGGAAAATATCCTTATCATTTAACTCTTCCTCGAAGGAACCATGGGTCTACCTCTCTGTCCTTTAATATGGTGGGTGATACGGGTGGATTAAAGTCGCCCACATTTCAACGTCAAATTGCAGAACAGATGGGGGAGCAAACCAAAGACCCTGAAAACCCTACGGAGTTTTTATATCATCTTGGCGATATTGTTTATCATTTCGGTGAAAGAGAGCAATACATCACACAATTTTTTAAGCCTTATGCCAGTTACCCTGCACCGATTTATGCCATTGCCGGCAACCACGATGCAGATGTAAACCCTCATAACCCTGTTCCCTACCAAAGTCTGGAGCCCTTTACCTCAGTATTTTGTGATGTGCGCCCCGGTGATCATTACTTTTCTGATCAGGTGACGCGCAAAAACCAAAGGCAGCCCAATGTTTACTGGACATTAAATGCAGACCTGGTTACCATTATCGGGCTTTACAGCAATGTGCCTAAATATGGTTATGTAAGTGCAGAACAAGGCGAATGGTTTGTAAAAGAACTGATCAGGGCTAAAGCCATGCGGCATGAAAAGGCCATTATTGTCTGTTTACACCATGCCCCTTATACCGCTGATACCAACCATGGTTCCAGTAAAGCGATGATTGATTTCCTTGATGCTTCTTTTGAAAAAGCTGGCGTATTGCCCGATGCAGTGTTTAGTGGGCATGTGCACAATTACCAGCGCTTTGCCAAAACATATCCTGAGGGTGCAACAGTGCCTTTTATTGTGGCCGGTTCCGGTGGTTTCGATGAATTACATGTTTTAGCAACCACAGACAACCCACAATTTACACAGGATGACCCTCGTTTTGAAAATGTAACTTTAGAACGTTACAGCCTCAATCAGCATGGTTTTCTAAAGATCTCCCTGAACAAGGATGCAGATAAATTTACCCTTACTGGTGAGTATTATACCCTGGCTCATGAAGTGACAGATAACCCAAAACCACCGCTTTTACATGATTCTTTCACCATAGATTTAAAGCGGGATGAGCCCTAACTTCTTCATCTCTTTGTGCATCAGCTCAGTGATCTCCTTACACACATCATTTGCAATGTACCAGCGCATTTGATTTTTATCATTGTACACCAGGTAGATCACCACATCATCAAAGATAGGCTCTATGTATTCCAGGTGACGTAAACTAAAGTGTTGCAATTCAGCGGCTTTCTCCAATAGCTTTTGATTGAAGATGTTAACCAGCGACTGGTTTTCTTCATTTTCTTTTACTGCTGTAGTTTGTATGGTGATGATCAAGGCTGCTGATTTCAGTAAGTGCTAGGGTAAAGATAGGTTAAGTTTACAAATGTTATCTTCGCAAAAAAAAATAATTTATGCTTGAAATCGTTTACCAGGACGAACATATCATTGCCATCAATAAGCCTCATGGTTTATTGGTTCACCGTTCTTCCATTGCTAATGATGCTAAAGAATTTGCTTTACAGTTGTTAAGAGATCAGGTTAACCGCAGGGTGAGCCCCGTGCACCGTCTTGATCGGAAAACCAGTGGTTTATTGCTCTTTGCTTTCGAGAAAGATGTTGAAACAGCCTTACATCAGCAATTTGCTGAAGGGGCAATCAGAAAAAAGTATAAAGCCATGTTGAGAGGCTATGCACCCGACCAAATGGATATCGATTATCCTTTAACCAATGATAATGGCGTGGTGCAGGAATCTTTTACTTCTTTTGTTACCCT
The DNA here is from genome assembly GCF_045628745.1 of Pedobacter sp. Taxonomy (GTDB): domain Bacteria; phylum Bacteroidota; class Bacteroidia; order Sphingobacteriales; family Sphingobacteriaceae; genus Pedobacter. Next base: position 2,678 of record NZ_JAZQPU010000039.1, on the reverse strand, counting down.
TGCCAGGGCAGAACTGCTTATTCCTTTGGGTAAACACCCAAGTTCCAGGTATTCTTTAGTAGAGGCATGCCCTACTACCGGTCGTATGCACCAGCTACGCAAGCACTTTGCACATATTTTCTATCCCATTATTGGCGACAGGAAACACGGTTGTAACAAGCAAAACAGGTTTTTTAAAGAGCAATGGGAAATGACCACCATGCTGCTCCATGCTTCAGAACTAGAATTTATACACCCGGTAACAGGAGAAAACATTCATCTCCATGCATCCCTTCATGATGAATTTAAAAGGATGATGGAGTTAATGAATTTTGAGCATAGCTAGGCTATACTAATATTTTTTAAGGTTTTTTCTGCTTCTGCCAACTGGTTTTGAATTTCCTGTACAGCAGCTTGTGTCTGTAGTTTTAAGTTAGGTACCAATGTTTTATAATAGTTGATCCCTTCTTGTAACTGGTTGGCAAACTTGTTATAATACTTGGTTTTTTTATCATTTATAGTATCCAGCTGTGAGGCAATATCTTTCTTTAAGTATTCAAGGTAAAGGTTCAGCTCATTGATGAATAAATTTGGCCTGTTTACTTCTGCCAAAAGATTATCCCTGCCATAGATATGGTTAACCATTTGAGTCAACGAATATTCTCCGGAGAAATAGGCTAGGTTTGGTCCCGGGCAAATGCTAACTGCTTTACTCTCGCGGGGTTTGAGCATTTCATTTTTCAAATACGTAGAAGCACATAGACCTTCGCATAAACATACTTTTTCTGTAACGGCATTGAACTTTGCCTGAAATACTTCTTCAGGCAAGTTCATATCCCTGAGCTGCGTTATTTTTAAGTTTTGGTATTCGCGCGAGGCGGTGCAAATAGGTTGCGTGGTAAATTCTGTATTGCTGACAAGAAACTTCTTTTTGCAGGGACTGCCAGGTCTTCCTTTGGCAATACGCTCTAAACGGAGGTCTTCTGCGGTACTTTTCCTGAAATTGTTGAATAATATGCCCAGGGGAGAGGAGTTGCTGAGGTAAAAATCTTTCTCTTCGGCGGTAACTAAGTCCGCCAGGGTTTGCGAGTCCACGTTGGTAGCTTCAGGAACCAATAAAAAAGGACTTCCCCAACCGGCAGCATCCAACTGGTAATAATTCAACAGAAAGTTATGCTCTTCTGCCGTGCCAATGCCTCCCTGAACGGTAATCCGTTGCTGTGGTACTGCAGGAGTTTCAATGCCTTTGTTCACTAAAGCCTGTGCGTAAATGCTGAAAAGTTCTGATGCTAACTCTGTTTTCTTCTGTTTAAACTCTTCCAGAATGGGGCCTAATAAAAAGCCATCTGTAGCAAAAGCATGACCGCCACAATTTAAGCCAGATTCAACCCTGAACTCTGAGATCCATAGCCCTCTTTTAGCCAGCATTTTTGCCTGTATATAGGCAGAACGGTAATCGCTGACCTTTAAGATGATTTCTTTTGAAGTCGACAAGCCTTCCTTTGGATAAAAACATTCACAATTCTCCATATAGGCGAATAATCGTGGGTTGAGTCCTGCAGAAATGATAATGGAAGCGTTTAAATTACTTTCAGCAAAACCACGCATGGCTGCAAGGGCATCGGTATAATCATCACCTGTATATTCATTTGCCGCATTAAAATTAGCTTTATCTACTTTCGACATGATGTTTACATCAATAGAACCCGGTGTCATTTCATTTTTAAGGGCATCAAGTAAAATTACCTTGTTGAGGTTGTAGTCAAGCTGCATAATCTCCTGGTATTTTAATTTCAAAGGTGCATTTTCAGGCAAGAGCTCAAAATAATGCGTAAGCGCCGTACCGGGTTCAAAATGCTGAAGTTTTAATTCCTCCATTTGCTGCTCAACCAGGGTATTCATTAAATTAAGGTAGGCCGTAATTCGTCTTGCCCTGCTGTCGTCCTCTTTTACCTCAATAGGGATATATTCAATCTGGTTTTGTTTTGAATGATACTTTCGCATTCTTTCAATTAATTCATCATCAACGATGGAAACAACAGAAGAAATTCCATATCTGGCAACTTTTAAAGGGGTGTCAATGGAATATCCAAGGCCAAGTACGGGTATGTGAAAGGTATGTGTCATGTGCAGTAAAAATTAAATTCTGCTGCAAAGTAGCGCACAATAGTTTTTAAAAAACATGACAGCCGTCACTATTTAGAGCTGATGTTGCGCAAGAATTAAGCTCGATAAAAATTTTATATTTGTAAAAAACTTATATGGAAAAAGCCCGGTTATTAACTGCCATTATTGACAATGCCATTGATGGTATTATTACCATTGATTCGCGTGGCTTAATAGAAAGCGTAAACCCGGCAGGCCTAAAACTCTTTGGATATGCATTGGAAGAGGTAATGGGGAAGAATATCAGTGTGCTGATGCCCGAACCTGATAAAAGCGCCCATGACGGTTACCTCAACAGGTATCAACATACGCATGAAAAACGCATTATCGGTATAGGCCGAGAGGTGAGGGGCTTGCGTAAGGATGGCTCTACTTTTCCTTTCCGACTAGCCGTAAGTGAAGTGCAGTATGAAGAAAGGATTATCTATACAGGCTTTATCCATGATCTTTCCAAAGAAAAGGAAGCCGAAGAACGCTTGAGAGAGTATGCTGCAGAACTGGAAGGCTTGGTGGACGAGCGTACGCGGTCGCTC
>NZ_JAZQPU010000038.1:0-15451 GCF_045628745.1 Pedobacter sp. | reverse complement strand
TCTTTTGAAACTGCGCTATGAAAATTTTGAAGGTTATGGAGAAGCCTCTATGGTGCCTTACATGGGGGAGAGCTATGAAACTGCAACTGCTTTTCTGCAACAGATAGACTGGAAACGCTTTAAATTTCCATTCGACTTCCAAGAGGTATTGAATTACCTCGACAGCATTGCACCAGGACACCCGGCAGTGAAAGCTGCGATAGATATTGCACTCAACGACCTTAACGGAAAGATTCAGCATAAAACATGTGCTGAAATTTATGGTGCTGATCCCTTGAAAATGCCCATTACTTCTTATACCATTGGCATTGATACACCAGAAGTAATCAGAGAAAAAGTTGCTGATGCCAAAGGATTTAAAGTGCTTAAAATTAAATTGGGTAGAGATAACGACAAGGAACTGATCAATACCATAAGGAGTTTGACGGACCTGCCCCTATATGTTGATGCCAACCAGGGCTGGAATGACCGCAAAAAAGCGATAGAAACTATATACTGGCTGCACGACCAGGGCGTAGTTTTAATAGAACAACCCATGGACAAGGCCGACTTAGATGGCAATGCATGGTTAACTGGCAGGAGCCCGATTCCTATTCTTGCAGATGAAGCTGTACAGCGATTGGCAGATATGGATAAGCTAAAGGGTGCTTACCATGGCATCAACATTAAGCTGATGAAAAGTGCCGGCATGTATGAAGCTCACCAGATGATTTTAAAAGCCAGAAGTTTTGGCATGAAGATCTTGATTGGCTGTATGAGCGAAACTTCCTGTGCAACAATGGCCGCAGCAGCCTTAGCACCCCTTTGTGACTGGGCGGATTTAGATGGGCCATGGCTTACGAAGAACAATCCTTTTGCTAATCCAGTACTGAAAGATGGTAAACTTGTTTTAAACAACCTACCAGGCCTGGGCCTGGAAGGTATTAATGCTGATTTGCTTTGTCTTTAAGCGACTGGCGGAAATCCCGTGTTAGCTTAACTTTCAAGTAAAGGAAAAGTAAGATGGTAACTACAAATAGGCCCAAAGCCCAGTAATTGTGTTGTTCATAACCCCATTTAAGGCCTAAAAAAGAGGCTATAATACCCAGGGTATAGAATACGTTTAACGCAATTTGTTTTTTCATTTTAGTATACAGGCATATTAGGATCAAAAGCTTCTTGCCAGGCTAAAATTCCACCTTTTAAGTTATACAAGTTGGTAAGGCCAAACATTTGCTCTAACTGCATTACTGCAGCAGCACTTCTTTTACCACTTCTGCATTGCATGATAACTGGTTTATCTCTGGAAACTTTATCAGCCTCAATCAATAAGCCTCCCAATGGAATATTTTCACCTTGAAGGTTAGAAGTTTCATATTCAAAAGTCTCTCTTACATCGATCAATTGAAAATCTTCTTTGTTATCTATTTTCTGTTTAAGTTCTTGTACGGTAACTTCTTTCATTATTTTAATTTTTATCAAATATACTGAATTAAAATAAATGATGTATAACGGCTAAAAAATGTAGTGATAACCAATTTATTTTAAGTCCTTTACAGTAACAATTACCACTCTCGAGAGTTTAATAAAAAGGCTTTATAAATTTTAAACACTTGTTATGAATTCTTTATCCAAATTTTTCTGGTTTTGCGCTGGGGTGCATATAGATACGCTTAAAAAATACCCTACAGAGCATAATAAATATATTGGCATCGGCGCAACGATTTTCTTCACAGGCCTGTTTGCTGCTTTATCTGGTGGTTATGCCATGTACTTTGTCTTTAAAGGCGATCCCTCAGCAATTATATTTGCCATCTTCTTTGGCCTCTTATGGGGACTGGCTATTTTTAACATGGACCGTTACATTGTAGCCAGTATTGATAAAAATGCATCCACCTGGAAACAAATTGGGCAGGCAACACCAAGGATTCTGTTAGCCATAATGATCGGTATCGTCATTTCCCGTCCACTTGAACTAAAGATCTTTGATAAAGAAATTAAAGAACGATTGAAAGTAAGTTACATCAACAGTCAACGCAGTCGCATTGATACCCTCAACAATTCCTTCCTAAAGAAATATACAATCGAGCTCAACAAGCTGCAGGAAGCGAAAACACAGAGAGATTCCTTATCTAACGGTATCAAAGAAGATCGACAGAAACTTAACTTCGAAATTTTTGGCAATAAAACCACTGAAACTTCGGGCATTATGGGTTATGGACCTTATGCAAAAAGAAAGGAAACAGAGCTACTGCAAAGAACGCAGGATCTGGACACGCTATCGGCAGACATCAGGCGCATGGAAAGCTTTATTGCCAACCGCAAAGAATTTGATGGCCTCTTGTCTGAAAGACTCTACACGGGCAAACAATTAGACAGCCTGACCAGTGTGGCAGGCTTTGCCGATCGCAATTGGGCATTAGGCCAATTGAGTTTTAACCCCGATGGCACACGTGATGTCAACACTTCACTTGCGGTCACTTTTATAGGCATGCTATTTATCTTTTTTGAATGTCTGCCCGTCTTTGTCAAATTAATGAGTACAAGAGGGCCCTATGATCGTTCTGTGGAGAACATAGAAACTACACAGGTCTACCATTCTGAAAAGGATAAGGATTATGAAATGACTGTGGTTGATGGTATTCAGGATACGCGTGTAACAACAGAAATAGAGAAACGTAAAGAAATTATAAAGGGTAAAGCAGAACGCGATTTAGAGAAATTCGACTGGGACAGCTAGTTATTTTTATCTTTACTCTTCGGCTTATTATTTTCCGATTTTACAATGCAAACAATTTAAAAACAAATGATGTCAAAAAAACTATTTTCTGCTCTTATCTTCTTATTGATGGTTGCACAGGTATCTGCGCAAGACATTGATAAAATTATCACCAAAGATTATGTGGATGGTCTGATTAAAACACTAAGCAGCGATGCCATGCAAGGCAGAGCAACCTTTACACCGGGTATTGACCGTGCAGCGACCTTTATTGAAGGTGAATTTAAAAAAATAGGCTTAAAACCTTTAACTGGCTTAAATAGCTATAGACAGACCTTTTACAAATACCAGGTAAAACCTGTGAATGCGGCTGTTACCTTAAACGGCAAAAGCATTGCTGCAGAAAACATTTTAGCAGTAGGTAATGTAGCCGCTGATTTAAATTTTGATAACCAAACCGCAGGTGTGGTAAAGTTGGATACAGGCAAACCCTTCATTCCTCAGTACCGCGCCATTCTGAGTAGCAATAAGCAACAAATTGTACTGCTGGATGCAAAATTCGCCAAATACTTTAGTCAATTAAAGGAACGCGTTAAGAATGGTAGTTATGTTGATGAAAAAGACCTTAAATCTGCTGAGGCCATGACAACCGTCTTTATTTTAACACCTGAAACTGGTGCCACCACTTTTAAGGTATCTCTAAAGAACACCATTCAAAAAGCACCTTTATTCAATGTAGCAGGTGTAATTCCTGGGAAATCAAAATCCAAAGAAATAGTGATCTTTTCTGGGCATTATGATCACCTGGGTATTATAGAAGCTCAAGGGCAAGACAGCATTGCCAATGGGGCTGATGATGATGCTTCGGGCACTACGGCAATGATTGCCTTAGCTAAGTATTACAAAAAATTAAACAATAATGAACGTACGCTGATTTTTGTAGCCTTTACGGCAGAAGAAATTGGTGGTTATGGCGCCCGTTATTTCTCTGAACAACTGAATCCTGAAGATGTTATTGCCATGTTTAACATTGAAATGATTGGAAAGGAAAGTAAGTTTGGAAAAAACACGGCCTTCATTACTGGTTATGACAAGTCTGATTTCGGAAAAATCCTGCAGAAAAACCTGCAAGGCAGTCCTTTCACCTTTCATGAAGATCCTTACCCACAGCAAAACCTATTTTATAGAAGTGACAATGCTACTTTAGCTTCCTTAGGGGTGCCTGCACATACCATCAGCACCGATCAGATTGATACTGATAAACTGTACCACAGTGTAGGCGATGAATACAGCACACTGGATACGGAGAACATTTTAATGACCATCAAAGCGATTGCTAAAAGTGCCATCAGCATTGTTAAAGGAGTAGATACGCCGAGCCGTATTCCTAAACTAGCGCAGTAATCAGGAAATGGCTTTCGCCATTACATAATCATTCATAAAGAAACCGTTGCCAATTTCAATGTCAACGGTTTCTTTGATGACAAAGCCCGCCTTCTCATAAAATTCCTTGGCATTATTAGCTCGGTTGACATTCAATTCCAGGGTTTTTCCACCAGCATCACGCACTTTATTCAGCACTTCATTAATGAGGTACTTACCAAGTCCCTGGCCATGCATGGCTGGCAGCACATATAATTTATGCAGCTTGTAAACCTGCTGCTCTGGAATCTCCAGGGAATAAGAGGCAAATCCAACATCTTTGCCATTCATTGCTGCAATGAGAAATATATCTCCCTTCATCAGCTGTCCTAGCAATGCACTTTTACTATACATTTTGTCTAACATGTAAGCTACCTGCTTAGGGCCCAGTAGCGGCACATAAGTAGGCTCCCAGGTAACAGCTGCTATGTGCTGTATAACCGGTAGATCTTGTTCTTTAGCCTTTCTAAGTAAGATCATAATTTTTCACTGATGAGCAGGTATGCATTGTTAAAAATGAATTCTACAAATCCATCATTGATCACTTCAAACTCTTCACCTTCAATCTGCCTTAAATTACTAGTCTCAAAGTAAGCATTGACCTCTATATAATAAATACTTCCTTGAGGACGCCACACTTTAAAACCCGAAGTAATGGCATATGTTTTCCTGGTGGCCGTAAATAAAACCAGATCAATCAAAGGAATGTAATAACTAAGATCAGCAAGTTTACTTTCTGTGCCAATGATGTTTACTGCAGGATACTTTTCTGCAATAAGGTAATTTAAAACGGTATTATAGTCATCTCCTGGCCCTACTATGGTTTTAGTGTTCTCCTGAAAGATAGCTGGATTTTCTACCGGGTTGAGCACAATGTCAACTTTGAGGCCCATACTAATGATTTTCTCATACTCCGTAGCATTGACAATTAAAGTAGGGCTCCACTCTAACAACTGGCCAAGGTACTCCTCGCTAAAATCACCTAATTGGTGAATATATAGTGCTGGCTCTTGTTTTTCTTTGACAATATGATGTGATGACATAGAGCGAAATTAGCAAAAATACTTTATCCTCTTGGCAGCTCCTGTTTAGTTTTATTCAATACAGAGGTAATGCTGGAAATCACACCTGCAATGTCAGAAAGATCTGCAGGAACAATCATGGTATTATTGGTTTTTGCAAGTTTACCAAATTCATTCAGGTATTGTTCTGCAATACGCAGGTTAACGGCATTCATACCACCATCTTCATTGATGGAACGGGCAATTTCCCTAATCCCAATGGCGGTAGCAACAGCTACCATCTCAATCTCTGAGGCCTTACCACTGGCTTCATTTATTTTACGTTGTTTCTCACCTTCAGAACGGGCAATCATTTCCTGCTTGTCACCTTCAGCCCTGTTAATTTTGGCTTGTTTATCTCCTTCAGATTCAGCAATTAAAGCACGCTTCTCCCTTTCGGCACGCATTTGTTTCTCCATTGCATCCCTTATACTTTGAGGAGGAGAAATATTCTTCACTTCATAACGTGACACTTTTATCCCCCATGGATCACTTGCTTTATCTACCGCACCTACAATTGTAGCATTAACGGTTTCCCTTTCTTCAAATGTTTTATCAAGCTCCATTTTTCCGATTACACTTCTCATGGTCGTCTGCGAAATCTGGATAACGGCAAACCTATAGTTATCAATCCCGTAAGAAGCCTTTTGAGGATCCATTACCTGTAGGTACAAAATACCATCCACTTCAACAGCGATGTTATCTTTCGTAATACAGATCTGTGGGGCTACATCAATAGCCTGTTCTTTCAAGTTTTGCTTATAGGCAATTTTATCAATAAAAGGAATAAGGATGTGAAATCCGGCCTCAAGGGTACGGCTATATTTTCCCAAACGCTCAACAATAAATGCGGAACGTTGTGGCACAACTTTAAAAGTAGAAAGAAAGGCTACTAAGATGAATACGGCTAATAAAAAAAGAATAATGGTTGTGGCTGTCATATATTTTTGGTTGATTTTACAATTAACAAAATGCTGTGTGTAGCAGTAATGATTACGCTTTCACCTGGCGCAATGAGGTCGTTGGAACTTGCATCCCAGGAGGTTCCTTTAAACTCTACTTTACCATTCACCCCTGATGCAATAGCAGTTTCAGCAAGGGCAATTTTACCCACGAATTCATCCTCCAGCATTTGTGGTGCTTTTTTATCAATCCCGAATTTAGTTTTGATATAATTTCTGAACAGTGCTGCAGAACCTACCGAGCTCACTAAAAAAATGGCAAGTTGCGTATTGATGGAAATGTCTGTAAAAAGACTAAGCAAGGCAACAATCCATGCCCCTATTCCAAAAAAGAAAAGGATGAATCCTGGAAGGGCAAATTCAAGCAGGAATAAAACCAGTCCAAAGCCAAACCATAGGACGGCGTTATTTAAAAAGTCTTGCATGGGCGTTAATAATTAATAATTATTCTTGTGAATATAAACAATTTAAGGATAAAAATACTTTTAATATGCATTTTCTCTTATATTCAGCGTTTGAACTACCAAGTACTATTATCTAAAATAAACATTAATGAAATCTACAAAAGCCCTAGTGTTACCTGCCCTTATGGTAGCGATGTCTTTATCCATGTATTCATGTAAGACTAAAAAAATAGCAGCCAAACCTGCTCCAGCACCAGTAGCACAACAAACACCTGCACCAACACCTCCGCCGGCTCCAGTAACGCCTCCTGCACCACAAGAACTAGCACCTGTAAAGGCTAACTATGACTTCAGCACCATATTGTTTGAGTTTAACTCAGCAGTGCTTAAAACAGCATCTTTCCAGGTTTTAGACCAGGTAGTAGCGGAAATGAAGAAAGATTCGTCTAAAAAATTCGACTTAAACGGACACTCCTCTGCAGAAGGTTCACCAGAACATAACTTGTCGTTATCTGTTGACCGGGCAAATTCAGTAAAATCATTTTTAGTAAATGCAGGTATTGACGCTGCAAACCTTGAGATTAATGGTTTTGGCGAAAAAGTGCCGGCAGCTTCAAATGATACCGAAGAAGCAAGAATGCAGAATAGAAGAGTAGAAATCAAAGTAAAATAACATTATTAGGGTTAACAGGCTACAATTAGGCGGTTAACCCTAATGTATTTATAAAGATGCTCTTAAGGTGAGGTAAAAAGGCACTTCCAACTGTTTTTTTGAATTCTCCAGGATAAGTTTTGCAGCCATATAGCCCATTTTTTTGAAATCTGTAGATATAGTCGTAATCCCGTTAAGAATAACTCTTTTTAAAGGCGTTTCATTGTAGGATATTAAGCCTACATCTTTGCCTATCTGAAGGTTTAGCAACTGAATTCTTTCAATTAAAGTAACAAGGTCATCTTCCATCAGGTTGATAAAAACTTCTCCTTTATTGATACTTTCATTATGGAGGTCATTTACCACTTTATGCTTAAAGCCATAATCTTCACAAAAGGCTGCGAAGCCCGAAGTAATTTCCAATGGGAAATAGCTGTTTTTCGGAAACACCATTTTCAGCGTGTGGTATTTAGCCAGGGGAACTAGTGCCTCTTGCAGGGCTTTGTAAATATCGGCTTCAAAATTTTCATATATGCCTGCATATTCACCCGTAATGCCGGCAATTTTTTTATCCATTAAGATCAGTTTATTCTTAGGGATCGTATTGAGTATTTCATACTCCTCTACCCCTGCCTGCTTAAAATGAGGAATAATTACATAATGGGAGTATTGCTCGCTTTTTGAAGAGAGCAAGTCTTTAAATACATTAAAGTCATTGTTATAAACATAGAAATCCATAGCCACATTAGTGCCTAAGGCTTCTACAAAAGCATCATAAATAATTTTCTTATGGTTGCTCAATTTATTAAAGATAAGGCATATATTGAGCTTTTGCTGGTATGTCTCGCTACGGATATAATAGCCCTTACCGGGGATAGAGCCCAGGATGCCCAAATTTTTAAGATGTTTATACCCTCTTTCGGCGGTATCCCTGGAAATCTCTAATTCATAACTTAACTCATTAATAGATGGCAACGTATCATGTTTCTTTAAAAACCCATCCTGAATGGCTGTTAAGACCGATTGGGTAAGCTGTAAATATTTGGGGACTGCCGAATATTCATCAACCTGGAGGTATGATAAAAATGCGTTGATCTTCATGATTAAAATATAATGAAAACCAACATACATAGTTTATCTCCAATAAAAGCATAATGCCGCTTAAAAATCTATGCAATCGTTCCCGATAGGCCTATTTTACTTAAATCCGGTAATGGTTACAGGACCAACTAATCCAGAAGGCATCGGTTCCCAGCCTGCAGCATCAAATGGTTTGTAATTGATATTGACAAAATTAATTTCATTGTAATTACGCCAGTTAATTTTCCTCTGATCAAGGTCACGGATTCTGTTAGCCATTAAATTTGCGACTTCAATTTTGATGGTGTTTTTCCCAGGAACCAGGTATTGCCCAATTCTTGTTTCATAAGGAATGCTCCATAAAATACCGGCATCTTTTCCGTTGATCCACACTTGTGCACTTTCATACACCTTCCCTAATTTCAATACATATTCCTTACTCAACTTAGCAGGCAGTACAAAAGTAGAGGTATACGTTGCTGTTCCAGAAAAAGCAAGAGCTTTAGCATCACCTGATGCTGTCCATGAGCCTAATTTTGATAGAGTCTGACTAACGGGCAATTCTGGTCCGCCGCTGGTAAAGTCTAACTTCCAACCTTTGGCCAGGGTTATTTCCTTTGCCGGCTGATTAAGGTAAACCCAGCTTTTTTCTTTTAGAGGCACATTGCTTGTTTTCAGAATCAATGACTCACCAGACTCCAGATGAACTTTAACCATTGTAGTATTCTCTCTCACAGTGCATGCTGCAAGTCCATAATCGCCACTTTGAGGATCCAAAATCAGCACCGATGGCGATACTTGATTAATGGGAATAATGGTATCAATTACTTCAGCCGTATGGTTAACCAGGTAATAATACTTTCCATCGGCCACCTTACGGCGGATAAACTTTAAACCACTCTCTACCAATTGCTCCCCTTTCAGCTTGTGATAAGCCAATGCTTTGGGAAGATCAGCAGACAATAAAATTGTTCCAGAACCTATTTTCGTTTGCTGTATACCAGTACCTACCGGCTTAAAGTCCAGCTCGGCCAATAGCTTTTTAAATTCCCGGCGCTTATTGTCAAGGTCACTTAAACCCGGCACATCTTCAGGCAATTTTTGAAAGATAACCGTAGAGCCCGACTGTGCTAATGCTAAGATTGCTTTTAAAGTCTTTAAAGGCATTAGTTTTAATTCCGGAATAATTAATGTTTGGTAAGGTGCTGCCGTTGCTGTCGTCCTTACTAAACCATCTTTAGCGCTTGAATTTTCAAGGATGCGGTCAGAGGCAAAGTCAAAAGCATAACCCGCTTGTTGTAACACAAGACTTTGTTTATAAAATTCCGTAGGGTGCAGCCAAACATCCACATCGTGGACTTTCATAGGCATATCCATGCCTTTAGCATTATTCCACTGGTCGTAAACAGGCCAGTAAATCAAGAGTTCATTATCTGCCTGGCCTGCTTGCAAGATAGACTGACAACGACTGAAATAAGCATTCATCCCTTTTAAATGTGGCCACAAGCTGTTTGCTGGAACCATATTGGTCGATGCATAAAACAACCAGCCCGGAAATGGAACATCCGGTGGTGTGTATGTGGTACCATGGTAGAAAATATGATTAATTCCAGAAAGGAAAAGTGCTTCAGCTTCAGGTTTTGCCTGTGAGAAAGAGGTTTTAAAATGCTCAGAAAGCCAGGTGAAAGTTTCGGATGACACCAGTGTTTTTCCAGTTACATGCGCAGCAGAGCTGGAGAACTTGTTCATGATAGGATCAGGATCAACATTACGGACATCGGCGCTATCTCTGCGCAGACCCGGAATAGGAAAATAGCTGGAGCCAAAAGTTTCTGTTTCCGGAATGTCTACCGCAGCATAAAGATCGATTAAGTTACCCGGAGAACCATGGCTTTGGTTTTTCGTGATGCTTTGATAATGATGCGCCCAATTGGTCCACTTTTTAGTGAAATTATCCAGCAGCATGATGCTCATGGTTTCGCGATAGTCAGATTTCAACCTTGCTAAGTTTATGCTGGTAGAATCTTTACTGGTAAAATCTTTAAGGTGCTGCGATAAGTCATATCCCTGCAGCTCTTTAAAAGCTTTCAAGAAATTAAGGGTCCAGTTGGCACCATAAACTTCATAACTATCATTAAAAAATGCCCTTACTCCCGGCGACTTGCCCTTAAATGCTTCGTCGAACCGATTCAAATAAACGTTTACTGCTGTTTGATCTAAGTGATCAAGGGTAAAGCCTGCCCCACCGGGTGCTGCTCTTTTTACAGCTTGCAATGTTTTACCAGAAAACAAAGCATAAATTTCCCAATCTGCAGATGGAGCCTTCCATTTAAGCTGTCCATTTTGGTCTATTTTATTAAAAAGACTGAGTACTGCACCATTTTTTCCATAGGCAGTTACAGCCTGTAAAACCGCACCATTTTTAAGCTGGGCCGGGTCTTTTAGGATAATGGGTTCTTTGAGCGACTGTCCTTTCTGCAATTGATATTGCTGTACAATAAATTTAGATGCCGCAAATTCCGGTGTGACCTGCGGACCACCAAATGGCCATCCTGTACCCGTATTCATGTCCACTCCCATATTTAAGGAAGCAGCCTTAGTAACGGTAAAGTTCAGCATGCTCATCCATTTGGGCGATAAAAAATCAATATAGCGCTGCTCAAAGCCTTTAGCTCCATAAATGGGCGTAATTTCCACGCCACCTATACCTGCATCATGGTAAGTTGTAAGGGCCTCAGCAAGACCTTTTTCATCTACGGCATTTCCCATCCACCACCAACGAGTCCAGGGCTGCATTTCTTTCTTCAGCACTGGCCATGGTGAAATTTTAGATTGAGGTACTTGCCCTACAGCAATATTTGCGCAAGCACAAAAAAGCAGCGCTATAAAAGTTTTCTTCATCTTTATCTTTAATACGTTAATCGAGGTGAAATACCATCGTCAGTGGACTGCTTACAGGAGATTGATCCGGATTGGTATCCATTAAATCAGCCATATGTGCCCACCAGCGTTGTACAATCTCCGTGTTTCCCAGATCCTGAGATCCTTGTCCTATATTTTGTTGCACAGCAAAAAGAACATCTGTTTCTTCATCCAGAAAGATGGAGTAGTCCCTCACCCCACTGGCCGTCAGCAAAGCTGAAAGTTCAGGCCATATTTCGTTATGTCGTTTGATATATTCTTCACGGCATCCGGGTTTTAACTTCATTTTAAAGGCTACTTTCATCGCTTTTTGATTTAAAATCTTTTGTTAATTTATTTAACGCTGATGTCAATGTTATTGCTATTATTGCCTTTTGTGGAAATCCATAACACTTTGCTTGTTTCATCAAAATACCATTCTGCTTTTTTACCATCAGGGAGGCTACTTGATTCTACAAGCTTGCTACCATTTTCTGTAATTAGCGTTGGTTTCTTACCGTTCCATTGAACCTTAGCAAGGTAGGTATGTTTTGTTGGTTTAAACTGTCCGGCAGGGCGTGCAATAGATAATTGAAAAGCTGTAGCACTGTGGTTACTGCTTATTTTTGTTAATGCAAACTGCCCTTTTTGATAAGCTAAACTTGAGCCGTCATCTTCATACAAGTTATACGACGAGTGTTGATAAGGGAAAATAGCTAAAGTGATGACGTCAACGGCTTTCTCACCGCTAAAAATCATTTCCGGCTGCATTGGAATAATACCACCACCCTTAACAAATAATGGAATGGTATCTAAAGGTGCCACCACATGTATATATTGTTCACCTTTATATTCCTTGCCGTCCCAATAGTTAAACCAGTGTCCTTTTGGAAGATAAATACTTCTGGTTACAGCACCTTTTGTGGTTACCGGGCTCACCATCAGCTGATCACCCAGCATATATTGATCGCCTATTTCATAAGTATTTTCGTCATCTTGGTTATGCAATACAAGGGCCCTCATTAAAGGTAAACCAGTGGTATGCTGTTTATACATTTCAGTGTACAAATAAGGAATCATGCGGTAACGCAGGAGGTCATACTTTTTAAAGTTGCGCAAGGCATCTTCACCATAGTTCCATGGTTCTTTATAACCGGCATGATCCATACCGAAAACCATGGCTATAGGGCTGAACATTCCAAACTGCACCCAACGGATATACAATTCAGGATCTGCCACATGTTCAAAGCCGCCCATGCAATGTGCCCATAAGCCCACGCCTGAAAGACCAATGTTGAGGCCCGCTTTAATAACAGGTGCAAAATATTGCCACTCACTTGGCCAGTCGCCAGCAAAAAGATAAGGATAACGCTGTATCCCTGCATAACCTTCACGAGTTTGGTTTAACCCGCGCATGTTATTGAGCTGCTGAAATTTTTCGAAAGGTGCTTTCGCATAGGCCAGTGGAAAAACATTATGCAGGCGCTCAGCATCTTTACCTGTTGGCCCTACTTTATCACTTTCATTGGCCAGTGCACCGAAGGCACTGCCTTCGTCAGTTTTTAGAAATTTAGCACCCAGCTTAGCAACGCGCATCACGCCATTCTGCCACCACCAGTCAAC
The DNA here is from genome assembly GCF_045628745.1 of Pedobacter sp. GTDB lineage: Bacteria > Bacteroidota > Bacteroidia > Sphingobacteriales > Sphingobacteriaceae > Pedobacter. The sequence continues at coordinate 2,648 of NZ_JAZQPU010000038.1, read as the reverse complement.
GGCCTTTTCATCAAAGAAGTTTACAAACTCTCCGGGTTTGCCGTCTTCAGGATAAGTAAATCCCTTTTCACGGGCCTGGTCAAGTAAGTTCAGCTTTTTAGCATTGTCAAAACGTGGCCTGATGTGCAAGCCTACCATTTTGTAATTCATAGCATAAATGCTGTCGAACATCGATTTAGGATCTTTAAAGGTCTCTCTCCATTCAAAGGAAGTAGCCCCTTTACCACCATTTTCACCAAATAACCTCCATGTGGAGTCTATCCAGAGTAAATCTGCAGGAATACCCATATCCCTGTATTTTTTAGCAAGCGCAATGACATAACTTGTTGAGGTTTCGCTTTCATGCCCCCAGGTACCACCGGCGTAGGTTCCAACGTGAAGACCTAAGGCAAAATTTGAAAGCATGGGCGATTTACCCGTTAATGTAGTATATTGATCCAGAATAGCCGGAAAATCAGGGCCATAAAAGAAGTAATAATCCATTTCACCATCTACTGCTTTAAAGCTATAGCGGTCTTTTTTGCTGGCACCCATATCCCATTCTGTGGCAAAAGAATTATGGAAAAACAAACCATAACCACTAGTGCTCATAAAAAAAGGAACAGGACAATAATTGGCCTCTAAAATATTGTAAGCACCAATCTGGTGAGGTAAGCCTTTACCACGACCTACGTTTAAGTTAAGCTTTTTATTTCTGCGGTCTAAAAAGTCCATTCGTTCGCCAAAGCCGAAGATATGTTCATCCTTTTGGAGCACTTTAGCACAGCTTACGGTATCACCATTTTTAGTGATGGAGCCTAGGCCACCCTGATCAGCAGACAAGAGTTTACCTGCTTTGTCGTATACATCAATGCGAAAAGGAGCTTTGGATATTTTGATATTAATTTTAGCAGTCTGCAGCAGGAAGTGATCCTTTTGATCTGCAGATGAAGCCTGCACCAATGGCCAATCGTATTTAACGACCATCAGTTTTTCATCCTGCTCAAAGTTTTCATTCCAGGTTGTTCTCACCCTGAAAAGGCCATCATTGCAAAGGTCAATTCTAACTTTCGCAGTAGTGGTCTCAAAAGAAACCTGGTTACCCTGCTTTTTAAAGCCTGCTTTATAACTCCCAATGTTTTGGGCTTCACTCAGCAAAGGCAAGCAAAAAAGGGCACACAGGAATAATAATTTCTTTTTGTACATGGCTTATTATTTCATTTTATAAACCTCAGTTCCTGCAAGCAAGAAACAACCAAGTCCGTAATCTTCAAAATCTGGTTTACTTACAAACGTTACCGGTTGTCCATCTTTAGGCTCTTTACCAGTACCCTGCACAAAACCAAGGGAGCCATCTGAAACTACTGCATCCTTCACCATTGCATTCCAGGCTTTAACCAATACAGGTTTGTAAACCTTGCTATCAATAAGGCCTTTATTTATTCCCCAGGCCATGCCATAAACAAATAATGCAGTACCTGAAGTTTCCTTACCACCATAATGATTAGGGTCATGCAGACTTACATTCCAAAAGCCATCAGGTCTTTGCAAAGGCACTAATGCTTCCAGCATATCTTTTAACATTTTGACATATTCCTCACGGTGAGGGGCATTCTCTGGCATGATATCCAATACCCTTACTAAAGCAGCAACCACCCAGCCATTTCCACGTGACCAATAGCAATCTTCGCCATTAGGCTCTTTATAAGGAGGTACAAAATCTTTATCTCTCCACCAAAGGCGGTCTTGAGCATTGTATAGACCACCGCCCTGCACATCTTTAGAGTGCATGTACATTTTATACATGTATTCATAATATGCATTATCATTGTAGATAACCCCTAAGCGGGCAAATACAGGCATTGCCATTTGCAAAGCATCAATCCAGGTCCAGTCATCAACCTTACCAGATTTCATCATTAAATCCATAGAGGCTTTAATGTCTTTGATTCTTGTTTCATCCTTATTGATCAGGTAAAGGTCAATATAAGTTTGTCCACAAGCCTGGTTATCGGCATCCCTGGTTTCCACACCACCACGCAAACCCCAGTTATGTTTTACACCCCATTCTTCAGCATATTTATAATAAGCAAGCTTAGGATTGATTTTGTATAAATCCATTAAGCCTTCATAATAAACCGCTCGGGTCCATAAATTGCTTGACCGTGTTTTGTTAGTGGTAATAGCAAGGCCCGGATCAGGCCATTTCTTCATAAAGTAGGCATTAGTTTTCTCCATGACAGCCATCACAGACTTTTTTGATGGTGTTTTCTGCGCCTTAATTGCGGTTACACAAGTGAGTAATGCAAGAAAAACAATACCCTTTAATTTGATTTGGTTGTTCATAATTGTGTGTTCGTGGCAGCTCCTGAGGATATTAATTACACAAGAGCTGCGATAATATAAATGGTTTCAACCACGATTATATGATTAAACCACGTAAATGGCAACCTGTAGTGTCCTGCAAGCCCAAAATAAAGGCCTTTAAACAATACTGAAGGCTACTTTTCCAGAAGGTAACCTTTTAGTGGACATTTCTTCAAATTCCTTAATCCTTCTACAACAGAGGCAGCATTGATCTTTGCACCTTCTTCATTGGTATGGGTATGGTCTGAAGGAAAATAGTTTTTTACCACGTCAGGACCAGCTTTATCATACTTGTCTGAGGT
>NZ_JAZQPU010000037.1:0-1728 GCF_045628745.1 Pedobacter sp. | reverse complement strand
TCTAAGGCTAAAGTCCCTGTGGTGCCTATTTATTTCCACGGTAATAACGGTGTTTTATTTAACATCTTAAGCTTTATCCACCCTACGTTAAGAACAGCGAAGTTACCTTCGGAGTTTTTAAATAAACAAGGTTTAAAGATTAAAGTTAGGATTGGCCGTCCTATCCAAATCGATGACATTTCTTATAAAAAAGACACCAATAAACTGCTAGATTTTCTTCGTGCCCGCACTTATGCCCTCGGCACAGGCTTAGAACAGGAAAAGAAACTTTTTAACCCTATTTCTTTATTCAAGATCAAGAAAACACCGGCCCCTGTTGTAGAGGAAACACCTCAGGATGTGATGGTGCAGGAAGTGAGTACTTTGGAGTCTTACAAGGTGTGGACCGAGAAACAATATGAGGTATACATCTGCCCCACTACTAAAATACCACATATTTTAAGGGAAATTGGCAGGTTAAGGGAAATTACCTTCCGCGAGGTTGGTGAGGGCACAAACAAAAAAATTGACCTCGATAATTACGACATTTATTATAGTCACCTTTTTATATGGGATAAAGACAAAAATCTAATTGTAGGTGCTTACCGTATAGGCAAGGGCGATGAGATTTTAGATACCATGGGCAGACGTGGCTTTTACCTGTCTGAGCTTTTTAAAATTAAGGAAGCTTTTTACCCTATCCTGCGCAATGGCATTGAACTCGGTCGCTCCTGGATTCGCAAGGAGTATCAGCAAAAACCCCTGCCCCTGTTTTTATTATGGAAAGGGATTTTAAAATACCTGTTGGATAACCCCAAATACAGGTATATGTTTGGTCCGGTGAGCATCAGCAACAACTTCTCTAAGTTTTCTAAATCGCTGATTGTAGATTACATCACCCTGCATCATTTTGATTATGAATTGGCGCATTATGTAAAACCACGTAACAAGTTCAAGGCAGATTTAACACCGATCGACAAAGAGCTGCTTTTAGAAAGCAGTGAATCTTTGAAAGACCTCGACAGCCTGATCTCTGATATTGAAAATACGCATATTAAAATTCCGGTGTTGTTGAGGCAATACATGAACCTGAATGCTAAAATCATCTGTTTCAACAGGGATCCTAAGTTTTCTGATTGCCTGGATGGCTTCCTGGTGGTAGATACGCAAAATATACCTGCGGAGATGCTGGAGAGAATCGGCAAGAACTTATAGGCTGTTTTTAAAAGCCAAATGAATAAAGAAACCCGTCGCATTGATCATGCTGACGGGTTTTCGTTTATTAACACACTAAACGTAAATACCTAACCAAAAATATTTAACATTACAAAAATAGCACTGGCATGTTAAGTCAACGTTACATCTGTGTGATGTATAATATTAGTAATTTCTTATTTTTTTGAGTCCAAGGCCGGGCTGGTCGTTCAAGGTAACCATACCATCAACAACGGTCATCCCTTTATAAACATCATTGCCAATGAGCAATGCGCCGTCAAGGTCTGCCCAATCTACCATAGGTGCCAATTGTGCAGCGGCAGAGATGGCACATGAAGTTTCGGTCATACAGCCAATCATAATTTTCATCTTTAAGGCTCTTCCCAGTTCCAGCATTCTATGCGCTTCACGCATGCCTGTACATTTCATCAGTTTAATGTTGATACCACTATACACATGGTGTGCTTTCAATACATCGTCTAAACGCTGTACAGACTCATCACCAATGGTAGGAATAGGACTGTTTTCCGTTAG
>NZ_JAZQPU010000036.1:0-3371 GCF_045628745.1 Pedobacter sp. | reverse complement strand
TATGGAAACAGCGAGGCGTTATGGTCAGGAGAGAATGCCTTATGCCATGTTATCGCGCAGTGTTGCTGGTTTTATCGGGGAAACTTTAGTGCTTACCTTCCCAGGTTCTAAAAGCGGGGTAGAGGAATATATGGCGGCTTTGTTTCCACAGGTGCTGCACTTATTTAAGGTAAATAAGGGCGAAAAACATTAATGCGATCAAGCCTTTGAATCACTTATGAAATCAAAGGCTTGATCAAGACATTTGTCTTATACGCTATAAATAGGTTTAGGCTAGTGTTATTAGGATTTTTCCTCTATATAAGATCATGCGTCTGCCGTAAAACATCAACCTTTTTTAATGCGATTTCCTTAAATTTGAAAGCTAATTGCTTTCAAAAGCAGTCGAAGTAGCTAATGCTTCAAAATCATCCATACATTGTGCGATCAATGCATTTTTCTTTTCAACCACAGCATAAGCGTCTTTACCTAAAAATAGATGCAAGGGAGGTTGGGCAAGCTCACTGATTTCCATGAGGATTTCTGCTGCACGCTCCGGATCGTTAGGCTGGTTACCATTTATTTCTTCAAGATGAGCCTGCTCTGAAGCACGAGCACTTTTATAGGCTCTAATAGGCTGTAGTGCCGTTTGTATGGAACCTTTGGATAGAAAGTTAGTGCGGAAATAACCCGGATAGACCACAGAAACATTGACACCAAATTCTTTCATTTCCTGTGCTAAAGCTTCAGTAAAACCAACAACGGCAAACTTAGTAGCACAGTATATTCCAAATCCGGGAAAACCACCATCATAGCCACCAACAGATGCGATATTGAAAATATAACCACTATTTTGAGCACGTAAATAGGGTGCTACATTACGAATAACGTTCAGAGAGCCGAAAACATTGACTTCAAAATTGTTTTTCACCTCCTCCTCACTCAATTCTTCAAGTGTACCAATCTGGCTAAAGCCTGCATTGTTAACCACAACGTCGATTTCACCAAAATGACTGATGCATTCTTTGACCGCCTGATTTACATTTTCATTATCCGTTATATCCATTTCAATAGGGAGAAAGGAGGCTGAAGCATCGCCTAATTCTTGGATCAGCGAGTTGATTTTGCGGGAGGTAGCCGCAACGCGGTAATTATTTGCCAGCAGTTTTTTAATTAGAGAAAGGCCAAGGCCTTTTGAGGCTCCTGTAACGAACCATACTTTTTTTGTTTCCATATTATTGTGTTTTGAATAGGAAACAAAAGTACCTTAGCCTGCATGCTGAAAATAACAAGAATCGAACAGATGCTTACGAAATTCAAATATTTCTAAATTTTGTAGGACTCAGGAGGCTGTTCTTTTTGAAGAAGTTATTGAAATGAGGAACCTCCAGAAATCCCAGGGCATAGGCAATTTCAGAAATGTTCCAGGAGCTGTGTTTCAATAATATTTTAGCTTCCTGAAATATGCGCTCTGAGATAATGTCGGTGGTGGTTTTTTGCACGGTTTCCTTTAAGGCCCTGTTTAAATGGTTAACATGTACACCCAGCTGATTGGCAAAGTCTGAAGGACTGCGAAAGTTTAACCGCTGCCTGGTGTCATCGATGGGGAATTGGCGTTCTAAAAGTTCAAAGAACAGGAGGGATAATCTTTTAGCGGCGTTGTTATCTTCGGGAGCTAACTTATTGCTGGGTTGCAATTTCATTGCCGTATGGATGAGGTTAAATACTAAGGTTCTCAACACATCATACTTATGGATATAATCAGCATTTATTTCTTCAAACATCTGTTTATAAATAAGTTCAATTGGAGCAGCTTGTTCATCAGTAAGCTCAAAAATTGGCGTGCCATTCGGTTGGAAAACCGAATACTGATTTAAATTTCCATATTGATAAAAGAAGGAAGGCGTAAAGATGCAGAAGCTCCCCGTTTGAATTTTATCAATTTCTTCCCAATTATAGGGTACCTGAGGATTAGCAAATAACAAAGCCTGCTTTTTAATTTCAATGACTTTGTCGGCATAAAAGACCTTATTGTTTCCTTTGATAAAGCTAATCTTGTAATAATCTCTTCTGCTATAGGGAATAGGTTTAGCCCCTTGGCCAATAAAAGGATCTAATTTGAAAACATTGAAATGACCTATTTCTTTACGAAGCGAATCTGGCACCCAGTTGAGTTTGGTTGCATAGAATTCTTCAATACTTTCATTCCTGTTCATAAAGCTAAATTACGAATTTCAAACAATAAAATCGAGTGTTTGATTTTTTGTGCCTGGTGCGGTAGGAGGCAATTATATTGCTTTGATGATGTTCCAAATCCAATTGAGCATAACAAGGATGATCAATGGCATTGCATATTGGGGGTATTTTAAATAGGTCTCTATTTTCTGATAAAAATCAAATAATGTTTTTCTTTTAAATAGCAGGTCTAAAATAATCCACATAGGTAAAAGCAGCATAATAATTGCAACTATAATGCCCATAGGGTTTAACTTAAGTGATTGCACAAAATTGCCATTTATCAATGCTATGATGGAACGAGTGGAGCCACAGGAAGGGCAGGGTATACTTGTAAAATGCTTAATTAAGCAAACTTCAATTTGTTTATCAGCATTTGTATAGGATAAACAAGTGTAAAGCCAAATATACCCTGTTATACAGGCTATAAACATTATTGAATACAGACTATTCCTGTGAAGATGCATTAATACAAAAACTGTTGAATTTTTTGCATATTTTTCTCCTTTGTAGCTTTCTGAATCAAAAACCAGTCTATAATGGCCCAAAATCCGAAACCACCACAAGTTAAGAGTTTACCTATACCAAGCCCTGTGTCGCCAATTAAAAACCTGTCGATGCCAATACCACCCGCTAAAATTGAAACAATTAAACTTGTAGTTGGATCTTTTAATTGTAGGGTAGAAATATAACGCCATTTAGCATCATCAATTGAGATTAGTCTTTCTCGAATTACATTAACCTGGTGACTTTCGAAAAATTTTGCATTCGACATGATAAACATGTCTACTTTTTGTACATCCATTACTTTTACTTTATTTGTTCAAATATTCTACTTGTATGGCTTTGTATTTATGCCCTATTTTTTTTAATGGTTGCAAGCCTCCATTATATTATTCAACTATAAATGAAATCAGTGTTTTTTTTAACCAGGTATATCAAAGCCTATACTCGTTGGTGTTCTTAGTACAGGATCTATTTTAGAGCGTTGTTTACCAGGATATTCTGGAATGAGCGTAAGGAAGCGAAGGGTTTCTTTAAATATCAATTGATGAACTATTTGTCTATATTCCTTAAAAAAGGATGATAGCATATATTCACCAACAGTGAATATTAGTAGATTTTTGAACACTTTAAAGATGTTCTTATGGTGTTGT
>NZ_JAZQPU010000035.1:0-2496 GCF_045628745.1 Pedobacter sp. | reverse complement strand
AAGCCACTACCCCACGATCAGAAGTGCCGCCAATGATGACAGGCTTACCGACAAGTGAGGAGTCTTTTTTTACTTCGACGGAAACAAAAAAGGCATCCTGGTCCATGTGAATGATTTGCTTTTCTGTTGACATGACTAATGAATTTAGAATAAGACAAAGTTAGGCTAAAATTATTAGTTGTTTCAAATAATTTACTAACATTATTAGCTAATAAATAGTAAACTAATCATATTGCTAAGAGGGGCTTTTTTTCTCGATATAATGATAATATTGTTCTGCATGATGAGGCAATCAGTGATATTGGTAGCGTTAGCGATAATTTGTATACCACAAAGCTCTTTTTAAGCACTAAATTTGTAAACATGATAATTGCCAAAGCGCGAAAATGAAGCACCAATTAAACCCCTAAAAACGAAAGCTATGAAACAAGCACTTTACGTTGCAATTTTATTAGTTGCTACGCTGTCTCTACCTGCAGCAGCCCAGGAAACGCCAATTTTTCCGAAAGGCGAAAAATCTCCTAACGTTCATCATGTAGGAAATGTATGGCTCCATGAGTTGAATGCGGCCGATAGTATATTCACTTATGGCACATCAGTAGCCATATTTGATCCCGGAGCAAGGTTAGATTGGCATAGTCACCCGGGTGGACAGATTTTAATTATCACTGAAGGTGTTGGTTATTACCAGGAAAAAGGCAAGCCCAAGCAAATTGTACGTCGCGGGGAAGTTGTAAAATGCCTTCCGGGTGTCGAGCATTGGCATGGTGCCACCCCTGATCGTGGTGTTACCTATATTGCTACCTCACCTGCGCAAAAGGGGAAAACAATATGGTTACATAGGGTAACCAACGAAGCGTATAATAGTGTTAAATAAGAACAGCAAAATCACCAACAATATGGGTAATAGCAAATATTTAAATTGGATATTTATTTTTGTTTTATTTATCAGTGTAAAAACAATGGATGCACAAACACCATCTGAAAAAAGCCCTACCCTAAGCGCCACGCAGCAGGGCATTGTAAATATTTCTGCACTCACGGCAACGGGCGATTTGGTGACACTAAAAACTCAGCTTAACACGGCACTCGATGCAGGCCTCACCATTAATGAAATTAAAGAAATTTTGACACAGCTGTATGCTTATTGTGGTTTTCCAAGAAGCCTGAACGCGATCAACACTTTTAAAGACGTTTTGGAAGAAAGAAAATCAAACGGTATCGATGACAAGCAGGGAAAGGAAATTCTTTTAAGCAACCAAACAAGCGACAAATACGAACAGGGCAGAAAAGTTTTGGAAGTGTTAACTAAAACACCACAAGCCAAACCTGCACCTGGTTATGGAGAATTTGTTCCAAGGATAGATGCTTTTTTAAAAGAACATTTATTTGCAGACATTTTTAGCAGCAATGTATTGACCTACCAACAAAGGGAATTGGTAACCGTTTCGGCATTAGCAGCTATGCCGGGCGTAGAAGCACAATTACAATCTCATATAAAACTAGCGATGAATACGGGGATTACCGAAAGCCAGTTGCTGCAATTAGCAGACATTATAGAGAACCTAATCAACAGCACACAAGCAAATTCCTTAAGAAAGCTGTTATCAAAGCCCGTGGCACCTCTTGCGGAACAAGAGATGATGGTACGCATTGCAGAAATAGAAATTGTACCTCAATATTTAGCAGACTACCTCAGCATCCTCAAAAAAGAAGCTGCCAACTCTGTAAAAATTGAACCGGGTGTAATTGCCATTTTCCCGATGAACCAACAAGAAAACCCAACACAAATAAGGATTGTAGAAATATATGCCAATAAAGCCGCTTATCAAGCACACCTGCAAACGCCTCATTTTCAGTATTACAAAACCAATACCCTTAAAATGGTGAAATCTTTAAAAATAGTAGAGATGAACAGCCTTGATAAAGAAACAATGACAGAGATTTTCAAGAAGCTCAACAAAAAATATCATCGATAAATTAACCCACTTTATCAATACACTCCTCCAAATACTCGCTTATAGTTACATCAATTATAGCGCAAGTAAAGCGAAGTAAAGTCCTTGTTAAAAGAATTGATCCTTTATCATGATGAATGGTACGGGATCTTTTTGTTTAAGGTACCTTAACGACAAGCAATATTTACCTAATCGGTTAGTAAGTATTGAAAGGGCATTAACAGGGCCTTCAGTTATCGATCGATATAGAAAGGCCCTACGAAGGCCCTACCAACGCCCTCTGAACGATATGGAAACTATAAGGTGTATATTAATTATAAGTTACATATACATCATTAAAACTTAACTATTTTTACAGCTATTTCGGGAGTTAATTCCATAAAAAATGCCCCAAAAATGAGTTGCTTTTTTGGGGCATATCCATATCTGAAAATGATACAGTCTCTGCTGAGGTATAATGTTTATTTATTGTTGCCTGGCATACTTAATTTCCATGGTTTTCATTTCCTTGCCATCCATTGTGCAATACATTTCCATG
>NZ_JAZQPU010000034.1:0-5407 GCF_045628745.1 Pedobacter sp. | reverse complement strand
ACCACCAAATTGTTTAACCAATTTAAAGTAATCAAAAGCACGCATAAAATAACATTCGCCTAAACGGGTGTTCAATGCTGTCCCTTCTGTATATACCGTTGGGATGTTTTTGATACCTGTATTTGCGGTATTGATATTTGCATACATATTGTCCCATACATTTACAAATTCAACAGTTCTTGAATCTAATACGGAAGAATAGGTATTGAATTGAACTTTGTCTAAGCCACCACCATTGGTAAACTCATCTGTACCATAATTGGTGGTTGCGTAAGCCCATTCATACATAAAATGGAAACGCAAGCCATCGTACATACCTGCAACAAGACTCTCTAAGCCTTCTACAGTTTCATAATGTTTATTGGTTAAAGTAGCGACCATCTCTTCTTCCAAATACTTTTTACAAGATGGCAATGATAATGAGGTAGCCAAAATTAGGCAACTCAAAACTATATTGTTAATTTTTTTCATTCGTATTTATATTTTTAATAGTTATGAAGCCATCATCAGCTTTATACACTGCTTTCTACGCTTAAGCTGATGATGGTTTCTTATCTGTAATTCTTAAAATGATGCATTTATACCTAGCACTAAACTTCTTGATGAGACACTTGAACTAATATCCGGATCAATGATGCCATTTTTAGAGTATAAATATGGATTTAATACCTGGGTGTAAATTTTCAAGTTACTCATGTGTAGTTTCTCTAATTTAATGCGGGGCACAGCGTAACCCAGGGATACATTCTTTAATTTAACAAATGTTCCATCCAGGTAATTCATAGATGAATAGAATGTTGGTTGCCCACCGTTACCATAATCAGCACGTGGATAAGCATTAGTAGGGTTGTCAACAGTCCAGTAATCTACTTTTCTAGAAGCATATCTACCCTGCATATCAACGGCACCACCTTCAATCATAAATCCTGATCTTGCATAGAAGAAGAAGGAGAATTCCCAGTTTTTGTAATTAAATGTATTAGTGATACCACCTGTATATTTTGGGAACTTGTTGCCAACCACTTTTCTGTCGTTGTTAGCATCAATTTTATAATCATTGTTTAAATCTTCTACACGAATGTCTCCAGCTTTAAAACCAGCTCCGTTGGCGTTAAATTTTGCCATTTCTGCAGCATCTGCCGTTTGCCAGATTCCAATTTTTTGATAATCGTAAAAGTTGAATAAAGATTTTCCAATGTATGCTTTTAATTCAATAGCATCTTGTTTTCCGTTATAGGTTTCTGTTACCTGGTCTGAATTGGTGCCAATATTGAAATCTGTATTCCATCTGAAATCAGGTTTGTCAATGTTTCTTGTTGAAACAGAGAATTCAAAACCTTTATTTTTCGTTTGACCAATATTAAAATAAGTAGAGGTATATCCTGATACACTTGATATTGTACGGTTCATTAACAAATCATTTGTTGTTGACCTGTAATATTCAATACTTCCAGAGACACGGTTATTGAAGATGGAATAATCAACACCTAAATTATATTGTGTTGTTCTTTCCCATTTCAAACCCATATTAGGCAAGGTTGCTGGGTTTGATGCTTTAGGGTCTGAAGGGATATAACCTAATACAACCTGGTTGCCAAAAACAATTGGCATTTGGGTTAAACCACCAGCAGTTGAATAAGGATCAATTGAAGAGTTTCCTATTACACCCACTCCAAATCTTGGTTTCAATTGGTTAATCCATTTTATATCTTTCATGAATGATTCTTCTTCCATCTTCCAGGCTAAGGCCACAGAAGGGAAGGAACTCCATTTGTTTCCTTCTGCAAGAACTGATGAACCATCCCATCTAGAGGAAACAGTAAGCAGGTACTTGTCATTAAAGGTGTAATTTACACGGGCCATTAATGAAGAAAGGGTGTTTTTACTATACGCAGAACTCCAGCTATCTAAAGCACCTTTAGACGTAGAGGCAAGGTTATACCAAAGTTGGCTGTTATACGGCAATTTTGAAGCCGTCATATTCGAACTTTCAAGGGTGCTTAACTGTGAACTTTGTAATAAAGTTACATTGAACTTATGTTTTTCACCAATTGCTTTGTCGTAAAAAATTAAATTATCTAATGTATAAGTGAAGTTCTGGCCTTGTGATAGACGGGCATAATTGGTTGAAGTAGTTGCACCACCACCCTGTAAAATAGATCTCTGGTCATTGAATTGTCCAGATCGGTTGTTTCTAAAATCTGGCCCAAAGTTAACACGATATTTTAAACCTTTAATAGGTTGAATTTCGGCGTAAAAGCTTCCTAGTGCTCGAAGTACTGTTCTTTCATTGGTTACATAATCTGCTTCCAAAATAGGATTTAAAATCCCGACATCCCCACCCGGCTGATAGATATACTGGCCATTTTCATCATAAGGTACTGCATAAGGTAACATGCCTAATGCAGCAGCATAAATACCATTGGCAGATCTTGATCCAGAACCTGTATAACCATAATTCTGTACTGACCAACTTGCATTAATTGATCCTCCCATGGAAAACCATGTAGTTGGCTTAAAATCTACACTCAGTTTAGTACTGTATCTTTTGTAATCCTGTCCAATATTTGTTCCTTTTTGATCAAGATAGCCTGCAGAAAAATAAGAGCTTACTTTGTCCGTTCCTGAACTTACGCTCAAGGTATGATCTTGTGTAATACCAGTTTGTTCTACATAGCCTGTCCAATCTGTGGTTGCAATTTGACTTGCGTCATAAATAGGAACTTCAGCCACGCCCCATTTGGCTTTTTCTTCTGCTGTAGTTGGGCGCATTGCTGCAATTCGGTTTGCCTTATCTACCCAGGTGTAACCTTTTGAAAAGTTCTCCCAAGCTACAAGATCACTCTTTCCAAAATATTCAAAATCGTCTTTTGGGTTAGGGTATGGGGTAGTATAAGCTACATTTCCTCCCTGTACAAATACTCGGTAAGCATTTCTGCGGTATTCTGCATATTCGCCTGAATTGAACATTTCAGATTCATTGTGAATTTTCTCTACTGTAGCGGTAGCATTATAAGTAATGTTGGTGAGTCCATTTTTACCTTTTTTTGTAGTTACCAAAATTACTCCATTTGCAGCTCTGGAACCATAAATAGCAGTAGCAGATGCATCTTTTAAGATGTCTATAGATTCAATGTCATGTGGGCTGATTGACTCGATGCCCCCAGCACTCAAAGGAATGCCATCTACCACATAAAGTGGGTCATTGGTGGCTAATAAGGAACGGTTACCACGGATACGGATACTTCCCATTTCACCCGGACGGGCGTTTGAAGTTATATCGACACCAGAAACTCTACCTTGAACAGCCTGTAATGCATTTTGTACAGGTAGTTTCTCAATTTCTTTGGCACCGATCCCGGCGATTGCTCCAGTTAAATTTCCTTTTTTGGCTGTTCCATAACCCACAACCACTACTTCAGAGAGGTTATTGCTTTCTTGTACTAAGTTAACCGTTAAAGTTGAAGCCTGACCTACCAAAACTTCTTTGGTGGTATAGCCAAGATAAGAAAAAATTAGGGTTTGAGTGGGCAGTGCAGCTAGCGTGAACTGACCTTTTTCATTGGTTACAGCGCCTGTAGACTGGCCTTTTACGGTAACTGAAACACCGGGAATGCCGAGCTTAAGTTCATCTGTAACGGTACCCGTAATGGTTTTCTGCGCTGATGCATTTAGAAAACTAAACGTAAAAACGAATAGAAATGCCAATAAACGGAAATGAAATGGATTACATTTCAAGTAAAAGTTTCGATACATACTTGGTTAATTTGATTGGATAAAGTGTTGGGATGGAATTATTTAGTTATTATTAAAAATTATTGCAAGGCGCAATATATAGGTTACCAGAAAAACTGGCAACCTGTAGCATCCTGACTTGAAATGTTGCCCCTAATTTGCAGGGACAACTTCGTCAGTCAAAATATTTTCTTTTGGCATGGTAAACTGCTTGTTTTCTGTGGCTGGTTTTGGAGTGCCAAAGTAGAAATAAAGCGTGCGTTGAGTGCTTCCATTAATTTGATTGGGCTCACTTAAAGGGCCTAATGACCTGGTATTGTTGTTGATATTGAAGGATAGTTTTCCTCCGATTGGTGGAATCTGGTCTAAGAAAGAGATGTCTCCAATAGGTAAATCTGGTCTTGGGTGTGGTCCCGTTAAACCGTAAAAATCAAACAGGCGAACAAAAAGGTTATCCTCTTTGGATGCAACAATAAATTTACCTTCGGCAGTGTTCATTTCTAACCAGGTGAGGTCAGCAAAATAGCCTTTGAACTCTGGGAAAATCCATGGCGCACTTCCCGTTTGGGTATTGTTATTCATATTTTGCCATACGTTTAAAGTAGTGCCATCAAGTCTGTTTTTCCACACTCTATATGGGCCCTTAGCTAAATATTTTGCACCAAACACATAATTTTCTGGATAGCTGAAGCTAATCCCGGCAAAAGGAAAAGAGCCGTTAAGGTTATAGTCGTAATAGAGTTCCAGCCATCCGCTTGGATGCATTGTCCAGCGCACGGTTTTCATGTTTCCACTGAAGCTGGCTTCAACTACATAAGCATCATTTTGTTTATAATGTTTGATTCCTGTAAACGTAGCCTGTCCACTCACCAATACTGGTCCGTTTGTAAAGGATAGCGATTTACTGAAATCGTTGTCAAGTTGTACCAACTGGCCATTTTTCTTGCCAATACTTACCGTAATACCACTTGCTTTAAGTTTAATGGTACTGTCGTTTTCCATTACGGTTACGGTTTCTTTGCTTTCCTTAATCACAAGGCTGTCAATCAGGCTAGCATTGTTTTTAATTTTCCAGGTCCATTTATACAATTCATTTTTCAACGGATCGAAAGCTGTAAAGGTGATGGCATCGTGGTTTTTCCAGTCTGCAGGAAGGTTGATTTTAATGTTTCCTTTGGCTACCGGTAAGATAGATGGTGACGTTGCTGTACCTTTTTTAATAATTTGGTAACCCGGCGACAGATCTGCCGGACGGTTAAAGTTAACCAATTCCCATTGATAAGTACATTGGTTAAGGTTGGTATAGTTATATCTGTTTTCTACAGGGATGCTGCCATTAAAATTTGCCGGCAAAGCTTTCATGGTTATTTTAACCGGAGAATAGATTTCTTTAATAGCATTGTAACTGCCTTCTTTTTCTCTATGTGGGCCTACGATACCATCGGGTGCATTGATGCCATTCACATCGATGAGGTTATTCATATCCGTACGCACGATTCCTTCATCTAATAAAGCCCAAAGAAAACCTCCTGCGCCTTTTTTTGAATTCCAATGCAGGTCCCAGAAATCAGATAGTGCTGCTGCACCACCACCGTCATCCTGCGCATGAAGAAACTCCGTGACCATATAGATATTGGTGTCAGCAAGAATTTTTTGTGTGCTGTAATAATCT
>NZ_JAZQPU010000033.1:0-1934 GCF_045628745.1 Pedobacter sp. | reverse complement strand
CACCATAAAGTGAGGATCAAAGATGAGGCTATCATTGCTGCTGTAGAGCTGTCACAACGTTATATTTCTGATCGTTTTCTTCCTGATAAAGCCATCGACTTAATGGATGAGGCCGCTTCGAAGTTAAGAATGGAAATGGATAGTGTTCCGGAAAATGTGGATGAACTGAACCGTAAAATCATGCAGCTGGAGATTGAACGGGAAGCCATCAAAAGAGAAAATGATGACCGTAAAGTGCAAAGCCTGGGTGAAGAAATAGCTAACCTTTCTGCAGAAAGAGATGAGCTGAAAGCAAAATGGCAGGGCGAAAAAGATGTGGTAGATGGCATCAATAACCTGCTGGAAGATATAGAAAACTACAAGCTAGAAGCCGACCAGGCTGAACGTGCCGGCGATTATGGCAAGGTGGCAGAAATTAGGTACGGAAAGATTAAAGAAGCGCAGGATAAGGTAGAAACACTTAAAGTAGAATTAGAAGGTCAGCAAAAAGAAGGCCGCATGCTTAAAGAAGAGGTGACCTCTGATGATATTGCAGGTGTAGTTGCCCGTTGGACTGGCATTCCAGTAACTAAGTTGATCTCTAGTGAGCGAGAGAAATTGCTGCACCTGGAAGATCAGCTGCATAAACGTGTGGCAGGACAAAATGAAGCTATTGAAGCCATTTCTGATGCTATTAGACGTTCTCGTGCCGGTTTGCAGGATAAACGTAAGCCGATAGGCTCATTTATTTTCTTAGGTACTACGGGTGTAGGAAAAACAGAATTGGCAAAAGCCCTTGCGGAATTCCTTTTCAATGATGAAAATTCCATGACCAGAATTGACATGAGTGAATACCAGGAACGCCATTCGGTCTCCCGTTTGATAGGTGCGCCTCCAGGTTATGTAGGTTATGATGAAGGCGGACAATTAACAGAGGCCGTACGTCGCAAACCTTATTCGGTGGTCTTGCTTGATGAGATTGAAAAAGCACACCCTGATGTGTTCAATATCCTTCTGCAAGTGCTTGACGACGGTCGTTTAACAGATAATAAAGGTAGAGTGGTGAATTTTAAAAATACTATTATCATCATGACCTCTAATATTGGCTCTCACTTGATCATGGACAACTTTAAAGGTCTTAATGAAGATAACCGTGATGAGGTAATTGCCAAAACTAAAAATGAGTTATTCGAACTTTTAAAACAAACCATCCGACCAGAGTTCTTGAACCGTATTGATGAGCTGATTATGTTTACACCTTTAAACCGCAGCGAACTCAGAAACATTGTAGAACTACAGTTTCACCAGGTTCAAAATACCCTTGCTGATATGGGGATTGAAATTGAAGCCACTTCAGACGCATTGGACTGGTTAGCAGAATTAGGTTATGATCCTCAATTTGGTGCAAGGCCATTAAAACGTGTTATCCAAAAACGAATTCTCAATGAATTGTCGAAGGAAATACTTGCTGGTAAAGTTGATAAAGACAGTAAAATTAAGCTGGATATGTTCGACCATAAGTTTGTGTTTTTAAATGCAGCACCAGAAATTGCATCCTGATTACAATTCAATTTACCGAAAATAAAATCGTAAAACACTGATAAACAATAAGGCAGGCTATATTTAGTCTGCCTTATTTTATTTGAAGGCAATAAAATCCTGAACATACTGCGGCTTGCTGAACAATTTAAGCCATAAATTGTTTACTAGGCACACTTTGTTATTATGAAAATAGCCTATATATCTACGTATCCTCCTCGTGAATGTGGTATTGCCACCTTCAATCATAATTTGCTGAATGCTATCGGTTATGACAAAAATACAGTGTCTAATGAAAGTTTTGTCGTTGCCATGAGTGACGCCGAACATCTTGACGCCTATAAATACCCTAAGGAAGTAAAATATGTAATCAGACAAGAAAACCAGAAAGATTATATTCGAGGTGCTGATTATAT
>NZ_JAZQPU010000032.1:0-3671 GCF_045628745.1 Pedobacter sp. | reverse complement strand
AAACTGGATTTTTTGTTGTTGAAGCAGCATCTTAAAAGCAGTAATAATACACCTTTAAAATACAAAAAAAGGAGCAGAAAAACTAGTCTTCTACTCCTTTTATCCCTTTTAAATTAAGGGACTTTTTCAGTGCCCTCATTTCTTTTAAAGAGGCTTTAATGTTTTATGAGCAATGGTGGCTTAGCGAATCAATTTAAAGCTTTTCGATATTTAACTTCTCCGCAAGCTCATTTAAGTCATTTACCACGGCATCAATTAAAGGAATACCGCTGATTTTGCGTTCTTTTTCAAATTCATATTCTGGCTCTCCAGGAATGATCACTTTCTTGTCAGGATCTATAGTGGCTGCATTTTTAAACCTTTCTATCCAATTGTCGAGGTGGTTTTTAAAATCCTCCTTCGGGCGAAAGCCGTCAACACGCATGGCGCCAAAAAAATGGCCTATGCCTTCACCCACAGGATTTGCAGAAGGTTCTAAGAAAGCTACAAAAGGAGGTACCCATGGGCCATAATTTGCGCCAGAAAGTACAGCAGATAAAATATCTACAGTAGCACTCAGGCCATAACCTTTGTGACTGCCATGGTCTTTATCACTTCCCAAAGGTAAAAGAGAACCTCCAGCTTTTAATTCATTAGGGTTGGTGGTCGCATGTCCGTTTTTATCTTGTGCCCATCCTTCTGGAATAGGTTGATTGGCACGTTGTGCAATTTCCAATTTGCCATTTGCTGCGGCAGCCGTAGCCATATCAACAATTAAAGGAGGGTATTTGCCAGCGGGAAAAGCGTAACACATCGGGTTTGTACCCAATAAACGTTCGCTAGCATAAGTTGGTGCCACCAAAGGACTTGCATTGGTCATGCTAATGCCAATCATATCTTGTTCTACAGCAAGCAGGGCATGATAGCCTGCAATACCAAAGTGGTTAGAGTTTTTAACGGCTATCCATCCGCTGCCATAAATGGCTGCTTTTTCCATAGCCAGTTTCATGGCAAAAGGAGCAACCACTAAACCTAAACCACCATCACCATCTACTGTGGCTGTGGTTGCCGTTTCGTGTACTACTTTAATATTCGGAGTTGCATTGATTCTTTTCTTTTCCCAAAGGCGCACATAGCCCGTTAGGCGGGCCACACCATGAGAATCTATCCCTCTCAAGTCAGATTTTAATAAAACATCCGCGGCAAGGCTTGCATCAGCAGCCGGGCAGCCCATAGTTAAAAATACACGCTCTGTAAAAGCACGCAGTTTAGTTTCAGTAAAAGTATGGAAAATCATAAGGTAGTATTAGGCATAAAGAATGGTGAAATCATGTGTTAAAGGATGAAAACTCTCCAGTAGCGCATTAATGAAATCATCACCGTAAAGAATATACATAGGGGCGATGTTGATCACTCTTTCCTGTAACACACCGGTAGGAAAAAGCCTGTTTTTTAATCCGTCAATTTGGTTGAGGGAAGTTACATGTTTGCGTTTTTCGGCGCGCAGCATTTTCTTCTCTAAACCATAGATGAGTTTCATGGCCTTAGTTTTTGCTGCATCGGCCGACTGGGAGAGTGTCTTGTCAATTTTATAAGCATCTAGTTTAATATGATCAAACAAGGCTGTGATGGCCCTGCGTTCATCTTCTAAACACAATTCTAAATTGACATGTGCTTTGATCCATTCATTTTTGAGCGCTACAGACTCATGGAAAATACTTTTGTGATTGATCCCTAAAATATGCATCTTCCGCGCACTCTGCTGGTCTATGACCATCGCAGAATTACGGAGCAATAAAACAGGGTAGGGTATATTATAAAAGTCGAAATTGCTTTTCAGTTGCAGCCAATAGGTAACTTCTGCGCCACCTCCAATATAAGCAAGGTTAGGAAGAATGACCTCTTGGTAGAGGGGCCGCATGACCACATTAGGACTAAAACGCTCGGGAAAATCGTTAATTTCCTGCTGTAAACTTTCTTTGGTAAAACTTATGGTGCTGTTGTTGACCAGGAATTGCCCGTTGACTTCCACTAGGCGTTCCCGCAATTGATCGGTCATGTAAAAGAAATTGATTTCCCTGGGGTTCACCTGTGTTTTATAACCTTCCGCTTCCAGCGCTGCATTGGCGGCACTTATATTGCTAAAGCTATGCTGTTCCGTAATGTCTTTAAATACAATAGGTGCGAATTCTCTTTTGAGGGTAGGCTCATCGGCATCCAGGCAAATCAGCCCTTGATTGCCAAAAAGCCCGTTGACCAATGCTCTTGTTGCTGCAGCAAGGGTATCATGACCAGCATAAGCCTCTTCTACAAGCCCGGCTAATTTCTGGCCATTTTCGCTGATGCCAAGGTAGCCCTTGTAAGCGCTGAGTACATCATGAAAATCTTTGGTACTTAACCTGCCCGTTGCGCCGGCAGCCTTTTTATCCCAGGTCAGCATTTTATCCTCTACCTTTACATGGTTAATTTCTTCGAAATCATGGTCCTCGGTAGCCATCCAATAAAGGGGCACAAAATTATAAGCAGGGTAGGCCTGTTTCAATTCCTTAGCCAGGTTAATGGCCGTTACAATTTTATAAATGAAATATAAAGGACCGGTAAAGATATTGAGCTGGTGACCGGTGGTGATGGTAAAGGTATTCTCCTGAGCAAGCAGCTCTATATTTTCCTTCAGCAAAGCAGAAGTGGATACTCCTGCATATTGTTTTTGAAGTACTTCAGCCAGTAAAGTTCTGTTAACAGTCCTGTTTTGTTGTTCTATAGCGGCCTTGAAGCCAGCTAGATCAGGTCTGTGCGCATAAAATGGCTGAAGTACTTTTTTTCCCTCTAAGTAATCTAATACAATAGTAGAAAAAGAATGGGTTTCCTTGTAAGGTATATATTTAGCAAGCATCGGTACGAATTTAAGTTATTAAACTTTAATTCACAGCGTGCATTCTTTATTTTACAATCTGACCATACAGATCAAAATCTTCTGCCCTGTCAATTTTGACATTCACAAAGCTTCCATTGGCCGCATAACCTGTTGCTGCATCAATTAAAACTTCATTATCAACTTCAGGAGAGTCATATTGTGTTCTGCCGATAAAGAAATCACCTTCTTTTCTATCCACCAAAACTTTAAAAGTCTGGCCGATTTTTTCCTGGTTAATTTCATAAGAAATGCCTTGCTGTAATTCCATAATGGCATCTACACGTTCTTGTTTCACTTCATCAGGCACATCATCCACTAACTGGTGCGCATGAGTTTTTTCCTCATGAGAGTAAGTAAAACAACCTAACCTGTCGAAACGTGTATCCTCAACCCAACTCAACATTTCTTCAAAGTCTTGTTCAGTTTCACCGGGGTAACCACAAATTAAAGTAGTACGCATGGCTATTCCCGGAACTTTATCTCTGATTTGGTTAACGATATCGATAGTTTTTTGTTTAGTGATACCACGACGCATAGACTTCAGCATGTTATCTGTAATATGCTGTAAAGGCATATCCAGGTATTTACAGATGTTTTCACGTTCGTTCATGGCATCCAGAATTTCCATTGGGAAACCAGAAGGGTAGGCATATTGCAACCTGATCCATTCAATACCGTTCACATCAGAAAGTCTTCTTAACAATTCATCAAGGTTACGCTTTCCGTAAATGTCTAATCCGTAGTAAGTAAGATCCTGAGCAATTAAAATTAATTCTTT
>NZ_JAZQPU010000031.1:0-20908 GCF_045628745.1 Pedobacter sp. | reverse complement strand
ATTGTAAGCAACCGCGTGACGGTCTAATCTTACAGTTAAGAAACGTAGCACACGCTCATCGCGTTTAAGCTCTAACTCCAACTTGTTAATTAATTCACCTGAAGATTTGTACTCTGTAAGGTGGAAAAATCCGCTTGCTTTTTTTTCAATCGGATACGCTAATTTTCTCAAACCCCAATTGTCCTCTTGAACAATTTCGGCTCCGCTATCAGAAATGATTTTGCTGAATTTGGCAATTGCCTCTTTAGCTACTTCTTCTGACAACAACGGGGTAAGAACGATAACAGTTTCGTACTGATTCATTGTTATTAAATTTATTTATTAATCAATTCCCATAATGCTATGGGGGCTGCAAATGTAGCAATAATATTCTATTACTAAAAGAGCTATTATAATATTAATACTTACCAATCAATAATTTACCAAAAGAATTGAATAAAATCCCTCCACTTCCTTAAATAATTTCTAATTTCGTATCGAATGGAAAATTTTATCGTATCGGCCCGTAAATACCGTCCTTCGACGTTTGAAACCGTTGTCGGACAAAATCACATTACAGGAACTTTAAAAAATGCCATCAAAAATAACCAGCTGGCCCAGGCATTTCTATTTTGCGGTCCGCGTGGTGTAGGTAAAACCACCTGCGCCCGCATCCTTGCCAAAACCATCAACTGTTTTAATATTTCTGCCGACCAGGAGGCCTGTGGAACCTGCGAATCTTGTGTTTCTTTCCAAACGGGTCATTCCTTCAACTTCCATGAACTGGATGCTGCGTCAAACAACTCTGTTGATGACATTAGAAGCCTGATTGAGCAGGTGCGCATACCGCCACAAGCCGGAAAATACAAGATCTACATTATTGATGAGGTGCACATGCTCTCGGCAAGTGCCTTTAACGCTTTTTTGAAAACATTGGAAGAACCACCTTCTTATGCGATCTTCATTTTAGCGACTACAGAAAAACATAAAATTCTACCTACTATATTATCCCGTTGTCAGATTTTTGACTTTAACAGGATCCAGGTAGAAGACATCACCATCCACCTGAATAAAATTGCGGTTAGGGAAAATATTTCCGTTGAAGAAGACGGACTACATATCATTGCCCAAAAAGCCGATGGTGGTTTAAGGGATGCCCTGTCTATGTTTGACCAGATTGTAAGTTATACCAATAAAAAGTTAACCTATAAGTCTGTTATCGACAACCTGAATATTCTTGATTACGACTATTACTTTAAGCTCACCACTTATTTAACCAGTGCCAATGTAAGTCAGGCCCTGGTTTTATTTGATGAGATCTTAAACAATGGTTTTGATGGCAATAATTTTATAAACGGACTGGCGAGTCACCTGCGCAATTTATTAGTAGGTAAAGACCCGCAAACGATCCAGCTTTTAGAGGTCAGCGAAAATATCAAAGTTAAATACCTGGAGCAAAGCAAGGCTACTTCCGTTTCCTTTATTTTAACGGCGCTAAACCTTGCCAACCAATGTGACCTTACTTATAAGAACAGTAAAAACCAACGTTTACAGGTAGAACTGGCACTGATAAAAATGTGTCATATTCCTTCCGTATTGCAGCTTGCTCATTTGCCGAATGGAAATAGCTTAACTGAAACAGATCAGCTTAAAAAAAAAACTGAAAGAAAGCCTGATGTAAGCCCTGTAAGTGCTGTAAAGCCTGTTCAGGCAACCACGCCAACAATAACACCAGCACCAGCACCAACACCTGCGCAAATACCAGCCCCTGCACCGCAAGCCGCACAGCGACCACAGCCTTCGGCAAATACCATCAGCTTAAAGCCGCAGCAGGCTGCCAGTCAAATTGGGAGCACACTCATCCCCTCTTTAACGGCATTTGAAAGCATTGAAGGTGGCGTAGAGAAAAAAGGTCCTAAATATATTGATGGCAATGACACAGATTCTTTCACTTTCGAAAGACTCATGGTACTCTGGAATCTTTACGCCCATAAAGCAAAAGATGAGGGTAAAATAAACGTCTTTACATTGCTCACCAGCAACGATCCTATGCTGGAGAACGAAGAGATCACCATTTTAATAGAGAATAAAATACAGGAGAGTATTCTTCAGGATGAGCAGGTTTACTTCTTGAATTACCTGAGGGCAGAACTTAAAAACTTCAACCTTAATATTGTAACCAAAAAAGTAGAACGCCAGCTCAAAAACAGGTTATACACCAGTATTGAAAAATACCAATACCTGGTGCAAAAAAACCCGCAGCTGGAAGAACTGCGCAAGCAGTTTAACCTCGATGTAAACTCCTAATTAAGGCTTTGGTGGCGTATCGTTGATAGGATAACCCTCTTCATCAAGATCTGTACGCTCATCCTCAGGGGTTTGTGACAGGTATTCATCCTCCGGGTTCAGTTCCACAATGTCGCCATCGTCCACATGCATCCCTAATTCATCAAGGTCATTTTCTATCTGCTCATTTTTCGGCGCATACTCATCACCTATATAAGGATTAGCTTCATCGTAGTCAGAATTATCATCACCCCCATTAGCGGCAGTGGTGTCATAAGGCAAAGGATGGTCGTAATCTTTGTCCTCACTTTTTACGTCAATTTCAAAACTATTTTTGTCCTTGTCAAAGGCAAGGTCTCTCTGATTAATGGTTTCGTCTAAGTTATCGCCGTGCAATTTATCCTTCGATCCTTGTTGACCATTACTTTTATTTTGTTCTGTAGTCATGTCTGTAAAATTAGTATCATATAAACGTTATCAAATCTTTAATTGTTTCAGATTTTTGCAGAAGCCGGAACGCATCGGTTCAAAATTTATATCTTTGTAGTCTTATATCATCAATAAAATTGTATCCATAATATGTCTGTACAGAAAATCAAAGTAACCCAGCCCGTAGTAGAGTTAGATGGTGACGAAATGACCCGTATCATCTGGAAATTCATTAAAGATAAATTGATCCTTCCTTACCTGGATCTTGATATCAAGTATTATGATCTTGGTGTTGAATACCGTGATGAAACGAATGACCAGGTAACTATCGACGCAGCTGAAGCCATTAAACAATATGGCGTTGGTATTAAATGCGCTACCATCACTCCTGATGAGGAACGTGTTACTGAATTTAAGTTAAAACAAATGTGGAGATCACCAAACGGAACCATCCGTAACATTTTAGATGGTACTGTTTTCCGCGAGCCTATCGTAATGAGCAATGTTCCACGTTTAGTACCAAACTGGACTGCTCCAATCTGCATTGGCCGTCACGCTTTTGGCGATCAATACCGTGCAACAGATTTAGTGACTAAAGGTAAAGGTAAATTAACCTTAACTTTTACGCCTGAAGATGGTGGTGAAGTACAATCTTTTGATGTTTATAACTTCAAAGGTGATGGCGTTGCTTTAGCCATGTATAACACAGATGAAAGTATCAAAGGTTTTGCGCATGCTTGTTTTAACCAGGCGTTAAGCAAAAAATGGCCTTTATATTTATCTACAAAAAATACTATCCTTAAAAAATACGATGGTCGTTTCAAAGATATCTTTGAAGAAATTTACCAAAATGATTACAAAGCTCAATTTGTCGATGCCGGTATTACTTACGAGCACCGTTTAATTGATGACATGGTTGCTTCTGCTTTAAAATGGAACGGTAACTTTGTTTGGGCTTGTAAAAACTATGATGGTGACGTACAGTCTGACACTGTAGCTCAGGGATTTGGTTCTCTAGGTTTGATGACTTCTGTATTGATTACACCAGATGGTAAAACTATGGAAGCTGAAGCTGCACATGGTACCGTAACCCGTCACTACCGTGAGCACCAGGCTGGCAGACCAACATCTACCAACCCTATCGCTTCTATCTTTGCATGGACTAGAGGTTTAGAATTCCGTGGTAAATTAGATAACAACCAGGAGTTGATTAATTTCTGCCATACTTTAGAGCAGGTTTGTATTGAAACTGTTGAAAGTGGTAAAATGACTAAAGATTTAGCGGTTTGTATCCATGGCAACAAAGTTGAACATGGTAAAGACTACTTATATACTGAGGAATTCTTAGCTGCAATTGATGAGAATCTACAAGCTAGATTAGCATAAGCTTATTTTTCTATACTTATTAAAAGGCGGTTCATTTGAAAAAATGGACCGCCTTTTATGTTTAGGTGAAAATTATACTGGAGCTTTCCAACAGCCTATCTTTCATTGAACTGGAGCTATACCAAAGTTGATATATACAGGCGTACAAATAGGGAGCAGGTAGGGAGCAGCTAGCGAATTTTTGCTATTTCGTGTCTACTTGCTCCCTTTTAGAGCTGGTATAACCAGCACTAGATTTCTATCTCAATTTACCGCCAATATTTTTTACGTTAAACTTGAAGAGGAGTAAATATTAAGGCAACTTAAAAAGGCGACCGACTGATCTTTATTGAACTTTATGTGCCTTTATTTGTTTGTTTCTATATCTTCAACTTATGAAACGTACTCCTTTAATTGCCTCACTGGCATTCCTGCTTTTCACTCATGTTCATTTGCAGCAGGCTGCTGCACAAACAAACCTGCCTGCACCAGATGTGAATGCTTCAAAAACAAAGTTCAGCAAAGTTATTGGCTGGCCTGCCGGAAAAACACCTGTAGCCCCTGCCGGATTTACCGTTACCCGCTTTGCTGAAAACATAAAAAGTCCAAGGAATATTTATTTAGCCCCAAACGGCGATATTTTGGTGACCCTTTCTAATTCTGAACGCACGGCCAAAGAACAGGCGGAGAATGCCATAAGTGGAAAATCTAAAGCAGAGCAAAGTGGCAAAAGTGTCAACACGGTGATGTTGTTTAGAGACGGTGATGGCGATGGGAAACCAGAGCTGCAAACTACATTTCTTACCGGCCTCAACCAACCTTATGGGGTTTTAATTTTGGGCAATGCTTTTTATGTGGCCAATACAGATGGGGTTTATAAATATCCTTACCAAACCGGCGATACAGAAATTAAAGGTAAAGGCAACAAAATTCTTGACCTGCCTGCCGGCGGATACAACAACCACTGGACACGTAACCTCATTGCCAACGCAGCTGGGACAAAAATATATGTAACCGTAGGCTCGGGAAGTAATGTTGCCGAGCATGGCATAGAAAATGAAAAACGAAGGGCCAATATCTTAGAAATTAATCCTGATGGCAGCGGGGAGATCATTTACGCCAGCGGACTTAGAAACCCAGTAGGCATGGCATGGGAGCCTGTAACCAAAACTTTATGGACAGCAGTGAATGAAAGGGATCAATTGGGTGATGATTTAGTGCCTGATTATATCACCAGCGTTAAAAAAGGTGCTTTTTACGGATGGCCTTATGCTTATTTTGGTCAGAATGAAGACCCCAGGTTAAAAGGTCAAAGACCTGACCTGGTGAAAGCTACCGTAGTACCTGATATTGCTGTTGGTGCCCATACGGCATCTCTTGGTCTTGCCTTTTATACCGGCAAAAAGTTCCCTGAAAAATACCAGGGTGGTGCTTTCATTGGTCAGCATGGCTCATGGAACAGGTCTGAACTTTCTGGTTATAAAGTAGCCTTCATCCCTTTTAAAGGAGGAAAACAAGCTGGCGAATTAGAAGACTTCCTTAGTGGTTTTATTGCCGATAAGGATAAAGGTGAAGTTTATGGTCGCCCGGTTGGTGTGGCGCTTGCCAAAGATGGCGCTTTATTAGTGGCCGATGATGTAAGCAACACGATCTGGCATGTATCGGCAAATCGCTAATGAAGAAACTCCTGTTCCCCGCGCTCCTGTTTTTATTCAAACTCAACAGCGGCTTTGCACAAACACTGCCAGATAGCAGCAGAAGCTTGAAAGAAGTGGTCATCCGCCCTTATTATACCCCACAACCCCTGTTAAGGAGCACGGGTTCTTTTGGCTTGATTGATAGCAACAGCCTGCAACAACAGCAGCCTGTAAGCCTGGTGCCGGCCATGAACACCCTTGCTGGAGTGAGAATGGAGGAGCGATCGCCGGGCAGTTACCGCTTATCTATCCGCGGCAGCTTATTGCGTTCCCCTTTCGGCATCAGAAATGTCAAGATCTATTTTGAAGAGTTCCCCTTAACAGATGCTGGGGGCAACAGCTACCTTAACGCCCTCGATGTGGGCAGTATTTCGAATATCCAGGTGTTAAAAGGCCCACAAAGCAGTGTTTTTGGTGCCAACTCTGGTGGTGTGGTGCTCATCAGTCCGCTGGCCATTCAAAAAGACAGCAGCCTGCTGCATGTAAAGCTGCAGGGCGGCTCTTATGGCTTGTTCCAGGAAAATACCCAGCTGGGCAAACAATGGGAAAAATACCAGCTCACCATAAGTCAGGCTTTTCAGCGCAGCGATGGCTACCGTGACCATAGTGCCATGGAGCGTAAATATATCCAGGTTTTTCAAAACTATAACTACTCGTCTGCGGCCAGCCTAAAAGCCTTGCTCTTTTATTCCAACCTGCATTACAACACCCCCGGTGGTTTAACGGAGGCACAGTATGCTGAAAACCCTACTTTATCAAGACCTGCCTCTGCCTTTACCAATAGTGCCATCGCACAAAATGCAGGCATTTACAGCAAAACTTTTTATGCTGGTATTTCTAACGATTGGCAAATCAATGAACACTTTAAACAAGTGACGGCAGTATTTGGCTCTACTACAGATTTTAAAAACCCTTTCATCACCAATTATGAACACCGCAAGGAGTTTACTCTGGGCCTTAGAACTTACATCAGTTACGAGCAAAGAAAAAAAACGCTGAACTGGAAAGTGAATGCCGGACTGGAAAGCATGCAAACCAGTACAGACTTTGATAATTTCGACAATAACTTTGGCAGTCCCGCAGCTTTGCAGGCTGCTGATAAATTAAAGGCAAGTTCTAACTTTGCTTTTGTACATTTCAATTTTGACTATTTAAATAAATGGCTGCTGGAGATTTCTGGCAGTGCCAATCTTTATCAGTACCGATATGAAAGTATAGCACCTGTGGCTATAGCAGCTAAAACCAATACTTTTGATGTACAGCTGATGCCCAGAATTGCCTTATCTTACCTTGCCACCGCAGACTTTGCACTGCATGCTTCGGTGAGCAAGGGCTACTCGCCACCTACTTTGCCAGAGCTGCGGGCATCAGACAATATCATCAATGTGGACCTGCAACCCGAGCAGGGCTGGAATTATGAAACGGGCTTTAAGGTAGAAACTTTAAAAAAGCGCATCTTTATTGATGTAACGGGCTTTTATTTTCAATTGAATAACGCTATAGTAAGGAGATTGAATGAAAACGACACCGAGTTTTTTATCAATGCCGGTGGTACCAAACAATGGGGTTTAGAGACTGCTTTTTCTGCATGGCTCATCCCATCCCGCAATAAAGGGCTCTTGCGCAGCCTGCAACTGAAGAATGCCTTGACGCTGAGTCGCTTTAAATTCAGCAATTACCAGGACCAGGCCAATGACTATACAGGCAACAAGCTAACGGGGGTGCCCAGCAATACCATTTGGAGCAGCGCTGACCTGCAGTTTAACAAAGGCTGGTACTTGTTTGTTCAGCATAACTATACCTCCAGCATCCCCCTTAATGATGCCAATTCGGTAAAAGCCAGTGCCTACCACCTACTGCAGGGTAAAATAGGCTGGAAAAACCTAAAGATGGCAAAGGTGCCGGTGGAGGTTTTTGTGGGTGCCGACAACCTGCTGAACCAAAAATACAGCTTGGGAAATGATTTAAATGCCGCCGGGGGACGATACTTTAATGCTGCCGCCCGCAGAAACTTTTATGCGGGGCTTTTAATGAAATTCATGTAACTATTAGCATAAAGCTACACCAGGGGATAGTTAATTGACCAACGTTTCACTCAGCACTTCCAGGCGGTTCACCACCACTTCTGTGTGAACGCGCATCTTGCCATTTTTGTCGGTATATTGGCGCGTCACTAGCCTTCCTTCCACAGTAAAAACACTGCCTTTTGTGATGACCCCTATAACAAGGGCTACTCTCTTGTTAAAGAACACAAGGTTTACCCATCGGGTGTTTGAAATAATGTCTCCGTTTGAGTTGTAATACGATTCACTGACCTTCAGGTTTACCCGCGCCAGTTTTTTGTTATCACCATACTTTAAAAATACAGGATCTGTGCCCGCAAAGCCTGTTAAACGTACGCTATTGTTTACGGTACTCATAAAAAATTCTATAAAGAGAGGGTTAAAAATGCTGTGAATTGTTTAGCTGTTGTTAAACAAATATGAGCAACAGAATTCATGCAATCCCTATCCTAAACGGATACATACGTTTTTAAATGTTTATAACCACCTTATCATAAAAGTAACATAACTTTAAGTTTAAATAGCATTAAACAAAACTCATGGAAAAATTTTGCCTAGAATGCAATGCCCCTGTGAAGGGCAGGGCAGATAAAAAGTTCTGTGACGACCAGTGCAGAAGCAGTTACTATAATCGCCACAAAGCTGAAGAAAACAGCACCACTACAGCAATTAACCAGGTATTAAAGAAAAACAGGAAGCTGCTGATGCAGTTCAACCCGGAGGGGAAAACCATTATCCTGAAGAATTCCTTAATCGCTGCCGGATTTAACTTACACTATCATACACATATGGAGCAGGACAAGCTGGGCCATACCTATATCTATTGTTACGAATATGGTTACCTTGACATAGGGCAGGACCAATTTTTATTGGTAAAAAACCCTATGTTAAATTAACATTAGAATGCCCTGGATCAGAATGTTGTTTTAACGCCCAAAGTAAACCACGACCCCGGCATAGGCACGGCACCTGCCTCAATATATTGCACATTTAAAAGGTTGGCTCCATCAGCATAAATGCTGTAATGTGGCTGTTTATAGGCAATGCGCGCATCGATGACGCCGTAAGATTTATAATTGATCCGCTCATTGTAACGTGCCGTCAGCGTAACAGCCACCAGCTTTGCAAATTCTGCATTAACGGTACCACTCAGCTGGTTCCTTAAGCTTTCTAAAGCATAACGCGAAAAGGTAGCCGTAGCCAAAGTAGTTTTAAAGCTCGGATCAAGGTGAGTATAAGAAGCCCCTGCTCGTAGACTGCTTAGAAATTCATCATCTTGTTTAATCAGGTAATCTCCACTGATCGTTAACCCCTTCGTGTTGACCTGGCTAAAGTTCTCCGGCTTCCATGGATCTGTTTGCAATGCCTTTACCCAATCAATGAAATTATCTATCCTTCTTACAAAATAACTGGCGTTGAAAGCCAAGCCTTCTTTGTTGTATTTTAAGCCCCCTTCTGCATAGGTAGATTTTTCTGCCTTCAGCAGGTCATTGCCAATATTGGTAGGTCCTTTATAATACAAATCGGTATAAGTAGGTAAACGTTGTCCCGTACCCAGGTTAGCAAATACCCTCCAGTTGCCATAAATGTTATAACCGGCATCTATCCCCGGGAAGGCCTGCCAGCCATAATCAGAGTTATAATTAGTATAGGCACCTACATTGATCAATAAACGGCTTAAAGGCTCAAACTTATATTCTACAAACAGACCGGCATTACTGCGGTCTCTTTTACCTAAATTGGTACTATTGATCTGCTCGTTTCTTGCTTCTAACCCTACGCCAAAAGTCCCTATTTTGGTGAAGATGGTATTGTTGATCTCCGCATCAAAAACATTCGTCTGGTGATGGTTATGGAACTTATCCGGACTTTGTTTAATGTATAAATAATCGTCTACATTATTTCTATAGCTTATTCTTGGCTTCAGGATCCAGTTTTTAGTAATTTGCGTGGTATAACCTACAGCAGCCAATAAGGTGTTGACCGTTTCTTCGCTTTCTTTATCTCCTGGAGATGAATAATAGCCGTTAGCACCATAATTATTGTGGGTATAACCTGCCACTACATCCAGCTGATCTGTTTTGCCCATGGCCAGTTCGCCCTGGTAAAATACCTTCTGGTTGTCAAAAGCAGTGTTGTAACGGTAGCCACTGCCTGCTTCCTGCGACAATGACAAAGCATGTGAACCTCTGTTATGAACGTATGTTCCTCTTGCCTGAACACCATAATTGGCATAGGTATCTCCTGTTACGTCATCCTTTTTAAAGCTGCTGCCAGCAAATACATTAGTGGAGATGCTGTTTTTTTCTGCCCCACGGGTAACAATATTGATAGCGCCGGTTAAGGCATTAAGGCCGTATACACGGGATGCTGAACCCCTCAGTACTTCTATATGGTCAATATCGGCAAGGGTAATGGGCAAATTCATCATGTTATGCCCTGTTTGAGGGTCGGTAACTTTTACGCCATTGAGCAGCACCAGGGTTTGGTCGAAAGTACCGCCATCGATGCTGATGTCTGCCTGCACCCCTCCTGGTCCACGTTGCCTTACGTCGACACCAGAAACATAGCTCAACAGCTCACTAACAGACCTTGAAGGCAGATTTTTGATCTGCTCCTGGTCGATGATCCAGATATTGCGGTTTTGCTGTGAAAAAGGAAGTTGTATCCTGTTTTCCCTGACAAGTACTTCTTTTAAGACGGTAGTAGAATCGGCTTTTGAAGCAGTTGCTGCTACTTCCTGCGCTTTTACTGACCCTGATAGCGCCAGTAAAACTACGCTGGAAATAACAATTTTTTGATAGTCCATCATTTTGGTTTGAGGATGGCAAATATATGATCTTTACTATAGCGTGCAATCAAAAAATTGACGCAGCAGCTGGAAATAGTTTTCAAAGGCGGTGAGTGGCAGGGTTTCTGCACGATCGTAAACATCATGGTAGGCCTGAATGCCCCCCTGGGTATAGATGAAAAACGAGGGAACGCCACGTTGATAAAATCGACAATGGTCGCTGTTACAAGCCTCACCCCTGCTCTCTACTTTAGCCAGTAAATGTGTTTTTTGGTTGAGCTGCACCAGCTGGTCGAAGTTCTTTTTAAAAATGCTGCCATTGACTACTTTAATCCCTTCTTCACCGGTACCGGCAAGGTCTAAGTTAACCAGGAACTTAATTTTATCCAGAGGAAGAAGCGGCTGTTCTACATAAGCCTTAGAGCCTAATAAGCCTATTTCCTCACCTGAAAAGGCAATGAACACCATGTTATATTTCGGCGGATGCTGTGCATAGTGACGGGCAAAACTGAGCAGCATGGCTACCCCACTGGCATTGTCGTTCGCCCCCGGGAAATACACCTTTTTACCTAACAAACCCAGGTGATCATAATGTGCCGTAACCACTAAAGTAGAATCAATGCCTGAAGTTCCTTTAACCATGGCCGCCACATTTCTTGTCTTGTAAGCAGGGTTAAAATGAGTAGCTACCGCTACGCTGATCTGGTTAATTTGAGTTGGGTCGAGTTCTTTTTTATTGACTGTAATCACCGCCCGCGGACTTTGATAGGCTAAGGTCGTCCAGGTTAATTTTTCGTTCAAAAACACCAGTAACCCTTTAAAGTTCAGGGTGCTGTCGTTTGCTAAAATCTCTATCAAATCCCTTCTTCGTTCTTTTTCTACAGCCGTTTCATTAGCGGCAGACCTGTTGTCGATAGAAATAAAAGCATCCGCAGCGTCTTTGATGAATTCCCTAAATTGCGCTTCGCTATTGATTTGCTGAGGATGGAGCAGAAGGACCTTAAAATTGCCATGTACCGAAGGACTAGAGGCATTGACAAGGTAATCTACTGCCGTGCTCAACAAAGTTCCATTGAGCTTAACTTCCACTATTCCTGGAAAAGTGTTAACCGGCAATTGAAATTCCTGAAAGTATGACCCTTTGTTTAGCGGCAGAAGACCAAACTTTTTAAACTCATTGGCAATATAGGCAGAGGCCAGCTGGTCGCCTTTTTCTACATATCCCCGGCCTTTAAAAGCCGGGGATGCGAGGGTTTGAATAACTTTACGGGCATAATCAATTTGCTGTGCATGAGCATTTAGGGTGTTGC
The DNA here is from genome assembly GCF_045628745.1 of Pedobacter sp. Classification (GTDB taxonomy): domain Bacteria; phylum Bacteroidota; class Bacteroidia; order Sphingobacteriales; family Sphingobacteriaceae; genus Pedobacter. The sequence continues at coordinate 8,988 of NZ_JAZQPU010000031.1, read as the reverse complement.
CTATAATCAATATCAACAACAGTCCGCTAAAGACAGTTTTCTTATTCCGCATGCTGTAATTGTTTGTCATTTAGCGTAAGGTTGTATTTGGTTTTGACGACATCAGGAACTGAATTTCGCCACCAGCAGTAATTTCATCATGGGTAATATAGCTGCGGTCTAACACTTTTCCATTGAGCAATACTTTGCTGACAAATACATTTTTATCGCTTTGGTTTTTAGTCTTCACGGAAAAGGTTTTCCCATTTTCAAGGCTCAGGGTGGCGTTAACCACTGCCGGACTACCCAATTCGTAATTTAAAGAACCAGGAGCCATGGGGTAAAAACCCAGGGCACTGAAAATATACCAGGCACTCATCTGGCCACAATCATCATTACCCCCTAAACCATCAGAAGTAGGGCGGTACATTTTCTTCAAGATCATGCGCACGCGCTCCTGTGTTTTCCATGGCGTTGTGGTGTAATTGTATAAATAAACAGCATGGTGTGCAGGCTCATTACCATGAACATAGTTACCGATGATACCTTCGCGGGTGATGTCTTCGGTATCAGCGAAAAACTCATCAGGCAGGTGCATGGTAAACAAGGAATCCAGGTGTTGAGCAAAACGAGCTTTTCCCCCCCTCATCGCAATCATTGTTGCAGGATCATGAGGCACATATAAACTGTAGTTCCATGCATTACCTTCAATAAAGCCTTGTCCGTGGGTACTCAGCACATCAAAAGATGCCTTAAAAGAACCATCTTTTAAACGTGGACGCATGAAATTAGACTTTTCATCGTATACATTTTTCCAGTTTCCAGAACGCTTGATAAACTCATTGTAGATTTCAGTTTTACCCAGTTTTTTAGCCAGCTGTGCAATACACCAATCGTCGAAAGCATATTCTAAAGTATTGGAAACAGACGTTCCATTAGACTCGGCAGAAATATAACCTTTATCCATGTACTCGCCAATACCTTCATAGCTGCGGTGTTTGGCCGTGGTTACACAGGCCGCTAAAGCTGCTTCTGCATCGCCTTTGTATATCCCTTTCATAATGGCATCTGCCACTACTGTAACACTGTGGTATCCACTCATGCACCAGTTATCATTGGCATAATGCGACCAGATCGGCAGCATTTTCAAGGTACTCTGGTCGTAATGGGCCAGCATAGAAGAGACCATGTCTGCATTTCTGGAAGGCTGGATCAGGTTAAAGAAGGGATGCAGGGCACGGTAAGTATCCCACAAAGAGAAAGTCGTATAGTTTTGGAAACCATCAGCCTTGTGTACATCCTGGTCTAAACCTTTGTATTCTCCATTCACATCACTGTATAAAGTAGGATTGATGAAAGTGTGGTACATCGCTGTATAGAAATTCACTTTATCATCTTCATTTAAAGTGTTAACGGCAATTTTATTCAATTCTTTATTCCATGCCTGCTGACCATCGCGTTTTACTTTTTCAAAATCCCATCCCGGAATTTCTGTACGCAGGTTTTCTAAAGCATTTTTCTGACTTACAGAACTCAAGGCAAATTTAATTTTAACTTTTTCTCCCTCTTCGGTGTTAAAGTCGAAGTAAGCCCTTAACTTCCTTCCTGCCATTTCAGGGAAGTTCCTGTTTTGATCGAACTTACCCCAGAAACCACGGTAAACCTGCTTGTTGTCGTAATTTTTTTGTCCGTAACTCTTAAAAGGTTTAGAGAAAGTCATGGCGAAATAAACCGTACGGGTACGTGCCCAGCCGGAAGTTTGGCGGTAACCCGTTACCAATGTATCGTTAACCACCCTCACAAAGGTCCATACGTTTTTTTCATTATGGTTATAGATGCCGTTCATCAGGTCTAATACGATGTGCGAATCTTCAGCTTTTGGAAAAGTATACTGGTGGAAACCTACCCGTGCACTGGTGGTCAACTCCGCAGTAATGTTATGGTCGTCGAGTTTAACCTTATAGTAATTGGCTTCGGCCACTTCATTTTGATGAGAAAAGGCAGAGCGGTAACCATCTTGTGGTGCTGCTGCGGTACCCGGGTTGAGTTGTAGTTTACCTGTAGTAGGCATAATTAAAAAGTCGCCAAGGTCAGAATGCCCTGTACCACTAAAGTGGGTATGACTAAAGCCTACAATGGTTTTATCGCTGTACTGGTAGCCGGCACAATACTTATACATGTCTTTATTGTATTTTCCATCAACTTCATACGCCAACGTATCTGTTTCCGGGCTCAGCTGCACCGCACCGAAAGGAACTGTGGCACCTGGATAAGTATGGCCCATTTTTTCTGTACCTATAATAGGTTTTACATATTGAAATGCTTGCTTTTGTGCTTGTGCAGAGATTGCAAACAACATGCAGCAGGCACTGGTCATTATTAGTTTTATTTTCATGCTTATGTTTATTCTTTTCTTGTTTTTATAATAGTGTTCTTGTTGAGGTTGCTTCGGCCTTTCCTTTGATCAGCAGGGCCAGGCTGTTAATTATTTTGCTGTAAGTCGATTCATCATGAGCAAGATCTTTTTAATCCATTTTCAATTTCCTGATCATCTCGGTACTTTGTGCCCTTCCATGTTCTAGCCTGTCGCCAAAAAATGCCTTTGTTTGTTCAAAGTGTTCCTTATAACCTGCCATGTCACCGTAACCAATGATGGACGACCATTCCCTTACCGCAGAGTGGAATTCTAAATCATCGGCACGGATTTTCTTGTCGTATAATGCGGTTTCAATAGACTCTTCCAGTAATTCTTCATTTCTGAACAGGTATTCCACAATGCCGAGTCTTAATTTAAAAGGTGGTGTCTGACAAATCAGGTTGTCGTAGGGGTTGACCCCTAAGTTATACCATGAATCTGCCATGCTGAGCAAGCTCAGGTGAGAGTTGGGTTTTCTGGAGCCTGCATTAACGGACAGTGAAAACTCTTTCATGATGTTGTCATCCAGCAATAGCGGTTTCTGATCTTCATGGAAAATAAAGTCACGGGCCTGGTAAAGGCGCTTTCTGAAAGCAGCCTCCTCTTCCATGATCATCATTTTAAAAAGCTCAGATTCCGACTGTGCATAGCGTTTCACCTGCTGCCTGGCATAAGGATTTAAAATGGCCAATCCGCCATAAATATGTGCTTTATAGCTGAAAATCCTGAGTGTAGTTAAAATCTTTACATTATCTATTCCCCCAAGGTAGGCTGCATTTTCCCATGGAAAAAAGCCGGATTCTTTCCATGCGGTACCCATGCTTTCAAAACCCACATGTGTAGCAGCCTGTGTATCGGCAACAATTTTATCATGTTCATGGTAATCGGCAATTTCTTCCATGTCAGAACCCAGGGTTGCCAGCACATCAGTCATCCTTTGGTAGGCTTCGTTGCTGGTGCGGTGGGGAATAACGATAAGTTTTTGGCCTACAGGTTCAAAAGCAGGTCCATGTAAAGAATGCACGGTAATGATGTGCACATCTTTAGGAAGGTGTTTTTCAAAAGCAGCAATCTCAGGGTGTTTGATTGATGTTTGTCCGGCTACAATAGCGCCATATTTCGTAGAGCTGCCATACATGGCCAGCACCTGGTGAATCTTTTCTGCCTCTACAGCATAGAAAATTACATCACACCTGCGGGAAACAGCATGGCCATCTTCCAATACCCCAATACCCAGGGGACTAAGTTCTGCGGTTAAACTTTCTTTGAATTGGGGCAGGTCTGAACCAAAAACCCTATAGCCAGCTTTAGCAAAACACTTTGCATAAAGCTTTCCCATATCTCCTAACCCAATTATACCTATATCCATATTTCTAAAATGTATGCCAAGTAAGTTAATTAAACCTACATCTTCAAAAAAATCCTTTATTATTGTTAACAGTTATTCACAGAGTTATCAACATCCCACTTGTTAACAAACAGAGGTCTTTGTGAAGAAACATAGCCTCCTTTTCGGCTTATCCACAATAACAATGCTGCGCTTGAATTTTCCGCTCCCCATTCACTGGCTTTCTTTACTCCAAAATGTAATTCATAATCAGCTATTTATACTTATTAAAAATCCTATTCACCAAATTGTATAGCCTTTAAAAAAGGCCTTCATCGTTATCCACACTATGTGGAGAACTTGTTTAGAAGCTTGTTAGTTCAAAGTTAACAACCTTGTTTTTGCTAACAATGAAAACTTCTAAAACGTTGATATGTTATTAATCGATGATGAATAACAACCATATCAACACGGTTATTAACGAACTGAGTTACCTCATTAAAGAAGGTAATGCACACGTTTCCTTTGAAGAGGCAGTTAAGGATATTCCGGTAGAACAGTTAAGTGTTACACCGGAAGGTTTGCCTTATAACCTGTGGCAACTTGCAGAACACATCAGAATTACCCAGTGGGATATCCTGGAGTTTTGCATTAACCCTGATCACCAATCCCCAAAGTGGCCCGAAGGTTATTGGGTGAGCCAGCTAGATAAACCCGATCAGCAACAATGGCACAACTGTATAACACAGGTCATCAAAGACCGCGATCGTTTTATACAACTACTCAACGATCCGGGTATAGATCTTTTTACACCATTGCCGGAGGGCACCGGACAAAACATCTTCCGCGAAGCAGTGCTGATTGCAGACCATACCTCTTACCATACCGGACAAATTATTGTGCTGCGCAGGCTACTCCACAACTGGGATTGATAAGCTTTGCGCCCTGAAAAAGTTAAATTCGATGATCAAAAAAGCGGCTGTTGATCGATCCTAAAATTGCTTTTTATAAGGTGCAAAACAAGCGCATTAAATGAGCAGACCAGCACTTCTGCTCAATGCTGATCTGCAACGGTTAATTCTTTTCTGTAGATAAAGAGTAAGGAAAGTCTGCTGCTGTGGTGCCTCTTTGTTTATTCGGCGTTGCCGACATGCTGAAGTTCAACACCGCACCATTCTGTAAACCTGAATGACTGATCCAGTTTTTTGAATAGGCTTTGCCATTGATTTGCAGCGACTGCACATATTTGTTGTCGGCACTGTTGGCAGGTGCATTGATGATCACCTTTTTGCCGTTCTCCAACGTCAGTGTTACCTTTTTAAACAAAGGTGCACCTAACACATACTGGTCTACGGCAGGAGTAACGGGATAAAACCCCATCGCCGAGAATATATACCAGGCAGAAGTTTGCCCATTATCCTCATCGCCACAATAGCCATCTGGTGTTGCACTGTACATCCTGTTCATGGTTTCACGTGCCCAGTACTGGGTTTTCCAAGGTGCACCACCATAGTTATACAGGTAAATCATGTGCTGTATAGGCTGGTTACCATGTGCATACTGACCCATATTGGCAATCTGCATTTCACGGATCTCATGGATCACCCCGCCATAAGCACTCTCGTCAAAAATTGGTGGCATGGTAAATACAGAATCCAGTTTTTGTACAAACTTTTCTTTGCCACCCATTAAGGTCGACAGGCCATCTATGTCATGAAAAACCGACCAGGTATAATGCCAGCTGTTGCCTTCGGTAAAAGCACCTCCCCATTTGAAAGGAGAAAATGGCGCCTGAAATGTGCCGTCTTCATTTTTACCACGCATTAAACCCGATGATGGATCGAAGAGGTTTTTATAGTTCATGCTCCGTTTGGCATAAATACCAATTTCGCTCTCTGGTTTTCCTAAAGCACGGCCCAACTGGTAAATAGCGAAATCATCATAAGCATATTCCAGAGTTTTAGCCGCATTTTCATTGATATCTACATTATAAGGCACATAACCCAGCTTGTTGTAATACTTTACACCATGTCGGCCAACAGCTTCCATAGGCCCTTCGTTGGCTGCACCATGCACAACAGCATCCCAAAGGGTGTTGATGTCATAACCGCGCATGCCCTTGATATAAGCATCACTCACCACGGAGGCAGAATTGTTACCCACCATGACATTGGCATAACCCGGACTGCTCCACTCGGGCAGCCAGCCACCTTCTTTAAAATCGTTGATCAACCCCTGCTGCATTTCCTTGTTGATAGAAGGATAAACAAGGTTTAAGAAAGGATACAAAGCACGGAAAGTATCCCAGAATCCCGTACCTGCAAACATATAACCTGCTTCAATTTTTCCATTATAGGGGCTCCAATGCACGTTTTTGTTGTTGGCATCTACCTCATATAATTTATTAGGGAAAAAAAGGGTGCGGTATAAAGAAGAATAAAAAGTACGCATCTGGTCTACGGTACCCCCTTCAACGGCTATTTTACCCAGGTTTTTGTTCCACAGGGCTTTTGCCTTTTCTTTGGTGACCTCAAAGTTATCCTTAGCCAGCTCTCTGCTTAAATTTAAATCTGCCTGCTCAAAGCTGATAAAAGAAGAAGCTACCTTGGCAATTACCTTTTCGCCTTTATGGGTTTTAAAGCCAATTACAGCACCACTGTGTTTGCTATCTAGCTCCAGGCCTTCTTTAAGCGATTTTTCGCTCCATGTTTTGGCAATGGCAAAATCTTTATCGAAATAAATAACAAAGTAATTCTTGAAGTTTTTAGGTAGTGGCCCACGTGCATACCTGGTAGAATAACCTATAATTTTTCTTTCTTTAGGTAAAATTTTGATGTAAGAACCACGGTCTAATGCATCTACTACAACAAATGCACTATCTGTTTGTGGAAAAGTAAACCTAAATTGTGCTGCCCTTTCTGTTGGTGTAATTTCAGTAGTCACATCAGCATCGGCCAGGTAAACACTGTAATAATAAGGGGTAGATTTTTCTGATTTGTGACTGAACCAGCTGGCGCGGTCATCTTCCAGGAATTTCAACTTGCCCGTTACCGGCATAATGGCAAACTGGCCATAGTCATTCATCCATGGTGAAGGCTGGTGTGTTTGTTTAAAACCCCTAATTTGATCAGCGTCATAGGTATATGCCCATCCATCGCCCATTTTCCCGGTCTGGGGTGTCCAGATGTTCATGCCCCATGGTACCGCAATAGCTGGATAGGTATTGCCGTTGGATAGCGAAGGTTTAGACTGTGTACCCATGAGTGGATTAACATAATCAACGGGACTCAATAGCTTACTTTCAGTTTGTGCAACGGCACAACTGGTTCCTAAGACCAGCAGTGCTAAAAAAGTTCTCTTGATCATGGTGTATTGGTTATTTTGTTTGCGGTAAGTTAACATATGCATTCCATAGCGAATCTATATCTTTACCTGTTAATTTTTCCCATAAGGCAGGGGTATAAGTATGGTCTCTTAAACTTTTGTCCATCGCTTTAATGGTCCCCGGTTTTACATTATTTTCTATCCAGGCAAAAAACCTGGCCGTAATTCTATAGCTGTTGGTATAATGATGTTCAGGCTTCAACATGGGCAGGCTCCATTTTGCACCGACATTGTCTACGCCAAATTTGTACCTTGCATAATCAGCAATGCCTTCTGTTAACCAACCCGGACCAACAGAGTTGCCGTAATCCTGAACAATATGCATCACCTCATGGGTCACCACATCAATATCTTCAGGATGTTGGTCCATCCAGCGAGAACTGAAAACCACTTGTCCGTTGGCCGTTGCAGCTACATCTTTGTAAACGGTGTCTACAAAGAATTTAACTCCCTTCAGGGTTTTCTTATTGTATTCCTTGGCCAGCTTGGGGTACACCTCAAAGAAAGTTTCAATCAATCGTTTTTTCAAAGCGGGGTTTAAGCTGGCATAGTTATTTTCAAAAGTCAGGGTATAACCATTCTTTTTAATAACTTGAGGTGTGTTTTGCAGTGCAGCAGGCTGCTGTGCCATCGCTGCACTGCAAAACATAACAAGGGGTAGAATTTTAATTGCGTTTAACATGATAGCGTTTATTGGTGTAGTTGAAATTCCCAGCTGCTGGCCGCACCAATTAAAGCGGCATCTTCTTTTAAAATGGCAATTTTAATGCGGGTGTTAAGCTGGTAGGGTGATAAATATTCATTTAGTAAGGGCAGAAAAGCAGGATAGGCTTTGGCAATATTTCCACCAAGCACCACCGTATCGGCCTTTTGCTGGGTGATTATTGGCAAGAGAAAGTCTGCCAGGTTTTGTGCAAATTCTTTAAATATTACTGCTGCAGCGGAGTTTTTTTTACCGGGAAGGTTAATTTCCTTCACCCCGGTAATGTGCTCCCCGGTGAGCTGAAAGTACCTCTCTACAAACCATCGGGTAGACAAATATGCCTCTGCAATGTCTTTTTTAAACTTCGATTGCCAGAGTTCGGCATCTACAGCAATGCCCTGCGTAGAAAAAGCAGAACCTAAGCCGGTGCCCAGGGTGAGACCAATTATATTCTTGCCATCTTGTGCCGCGCCACTAAAAACTTCGCCCTGTAAAAAACCTGCCGCATCATTAACCAGCCTGATGTGTTGGGCAGGCATATTTAAACGCGCAGACAATTCATTTTTAATATTCAACAGGTACAGCGATTTGAACTTTGGCTGGTCTTTAATCAGGCAAACGCCTTCCTTATAGTCAAATGGTCCGGGCATGGAAATGCCGATTCTTTTATCCTCGGTTTTAATATCCTGGAAGGCAGCATTAATGACACTGCACCAGTCGCTAAAAATCTGCCCGGCGCTTCCGTTGGCATTTACAGCAAGCCGATGTGAAGAACCTTTCACAATGGAGCGTGTTTTGAGGTCCACCAGGGCTGCTGTAATATGAGAACCGCCGATATCAATGCCTAATACAGTTTTTGTCATTGTTAATAATTATTTAGGCTTGTCAAAGTTCTGGTGATTGCTGGTAAGTTGGCGAGTATTTGCCGTTCAGAGTTTCATTCTGTCTATTAGGTTTATGTATGATTTCCATAAAACGTTTTACTAATTCAAAAATAAAAATTATAATTTTATAAAGCAATATTGATAGAAAAAGGGTTTTGTAAATTTATAAATACACTTAATTATGCAATCAGCGAATAATCAACTTTGCCGGCAACACCATTTGTTGTGCTGCTGCAGGTGTTAAGGCAGAAAGTTGCTGAAACAAGAGTTTGATGATGTGATCGGCAATAGCTTC